>JBNAIF010000257.1:0-46025 GCA_050043595.1 Nitrososphaeraceae archaeon
CTGTCGAAGTTAGAGTAGGATAGTATGTAACATAAACACTATGACGAAACAGTCAAAAACATTTTTCAGCCACTGTGTTGAAAATTCTAATCCCTAGTTTTAACATAATTGCTGACATAATAGGAGATACAAATGATTTGACATATGTTGACACTTGTTTTAATTCTGAGATAAATAAATTTGCAATATTCGTATTGAATTTAAAGTACAAAACATAAAAAAGATTATCTTAACTCATCTACACATTAATCACATAAAAGCGGTCGATATTATAAAAAAACATTTAATACTAAAATTTATTTGCATTGATTGGAATCTAAATTTACTCTACAAAACTTCCTATCTCTGTTATTCTTTTCCATATTGTTTTTCCACCAAAATTTTTAAAAAAAATAATTTAAACAAGAATGAGTTCACCAATCGATTTGGATGTTATATGTCACATCTATTCAAGTAGAGTCAACATTAGATGATTTAACTAAATTACAGTTGATTGGAATTAATATATCAGTAAATACATTTGTCATATTACATTGTACTTTGAAGAAATTATGATTTTATTTGGAAGTGATATTTTCTTTAAAAATACTAAAAATGGAATTACGGAAACTATATATGATTTTTTAATTTATCTACTAGTAACTTCGTTATCTATAACTAAAACATTAAAAATTAAATTTAATAAATTATATTTCTTATATCAAGATGAATCTCTTTTAAATAATGCTAATGAATAAATCAAAGTTATTGGTAAATCTTTTGTATATAAAATAAGTAAACAAATGAAATTGACTTGATTATAAAGTTACTTTTTGAAAATATAATAAATATTTTATATTATATAAAATATCAAATTATATTCCAGTAACTATTAACATCGATAAAATTGTTATAAATGTTATTGATAAAAATATTTTTGTAATCTTCATAGCTTTATCTAATGCATCTGAATAATTTTTGAATTGATTGGCACCCATTACTTCTATATTGGATTCTGTCCTCAAAAATTCAAATTGTGATTTATCTCTTTGTTTCCTCGACATTATTGTTAATTGTTCTAATAAATTTATTATTGATTCCAGTTTAGTTATTTGTCCGAATGTATAGTATCCTTCGCTAGTTCTAAAACCAGAATTTTCATGTGTGTCTGAAGTACAAATTTCCAATATTTTTATTCCTCTAGCAGATAATTTATTTATTATTTCTTCTCGTAATCCTTGTTTCATGTTATTTGCATCGATCCATATGATTGAATAATTTTTATCTTTTATTTCAAAAGATAAAACTGTTAATCCTGACTTGCCGCAATCTGTACTATTAATTAAATTTTGTTCTGATAAATTACTACTATTAGCTAAATTTATTTTAAATTCATATTGTGCTTCTTCTTTTATTCTATTTAGACACTCAAATCCAGTATTTAATAATTTATCTAAATCATGATCTTTTAATTTTTCACCTACGCTATTATGACTATCAATTATAAACATATTATTAAATCCTAATTTTATAGCATAGTTTTGTAATTTTTCTTTTATTTCTTCTGGAATGTCTTCCATTCCTTTAGGTGAATTTGCTAATAATAGTAGAGGTGTTTTATCAAACAAAATACCTGTTGCAATCGCATCAGAATTATTAACTTGTATTGGTACAGAACATCTATCTCCAAAATTTAAAATTTCTTGCGTTTTTAAAGATTTAAGATATTTTTCTAATGTTGTCTGTGAAGGTATATTTAATGAATGGTCTGATATGCTATGAAATATAATTGCTTTTTTTGAAAAATATTTGTATAATTCATAAGATAATTTGCTTCCTCCAACCGATTTAAACGGTCCCGGATGAATTTCTGGCAGAACAAAAAAAAATTCATTGTTTATAGTTTTGAATTTCAAGAAATTTGTAATTATATTTCTTACACTCGATCTTGATTCAAGTATTTTTTCAAGATTTTCAGTTTTATTTTCTGTCCATGCTGATAAAAAAGCTTGTAAAACAAGAAATGTACTTTGTAAATATGGTTTTCCTGATCTATCTGCTATTACAGTCCATAGTATCCCTAATATTAAAATGAGTATGCCAAATAAAATTGGAATAGGTTGAAATAAAATATCATTTATTAACCAAAATGGAATAAATGATACAAGAAAAATTACAGGTCCTACAATAGATATTCCAATAGCCTTTAAAATTTTAGCGCCAAAAACTGAAGTGAATATTCCAATTCTAAGACCAATTGCCAACATCATTCCTTCTAATATGTATCCCATTACTGGATTATTTTTTTGTAATATTACATTTGAAATTAATCCTAAAACTATAATCGTTAGCCATAATAGATTTGCAAACGCTGAAACATGTAATACTTTGGCAATTTTATTTAATGGAGTTCTTCGAAGTAAGAAAAAATCTATGAAATAACTGGTTACTAGTATTATTGAACCTGATAAAACGAAAAAAGCTGTTTCTTCAATATTAGATTCTATGAAAAATTTATGGAATATTCCTATTATTATAATGGCGCTTATAGTGGATATCGATAATGATATCTTATATGAAGAAAAATTAATCCTGGTTAAATTCCATCTCTTATGAATATTAGAAACATCATCTGTTTCTTTATCCATTACTAGCTCTATTTACTTATCTATACTGGAAATATAATTCGTATACCCATACATATTGCTATCAAAGCTCCTGTACATCCAAGTATTATTTCTGGTTTAACTTTAACTCCTTTAGTTTCGTCCTCGAAAAATCTTAATAGACCTGCACTCGATGCTGGTAATGGAGCATTCTTTTTCTTGCTACTACTCAACTTAATTATCTATAATTAATGGTATTACATAAATATATATCGGTTGATTTTTTTTAACAAATATTTTCAGTAAAATTATCTGAATAAATTGTTATATGATATAATAATGAAAAACAAGGCTTAATAGTAAGAAGTGAAAAAGATCACTAAATAAATTATGGCGGTTATATGTAAGAAATGTGGATTACCTGAAGATTTATGTCCTTGTGGCGAACTTGAAAAAGAAGAAACAAGAATAATTGTCCGCCTTGAAACAAGGCGATTTTCTAAAACTACTACAATGATTGAAGGACTCGATCCAAAATCTACCGATATGCAAAGTATTGTAAAAGAATTAAAAAGCCAATTTGCATGTGGAGGTACTGCAAAGGATGGATTTATTATGCTACAAGGGGATCATCGAGATGATATTAAAGGATATCTTACCAAGAAAGGATTTAATGAAGAATCAATAGAAGTCCAATAATGTTTGATCTAATATATTAGTATGAAAAAATTTTCTGTAAGGTATGATCGTTGGACTACATGCCAATCTTTATATGTAGGAAAAAACATAAATACAACGAACAGGTTATTAAAAAATTTTATGGTGAAATGAATGGTTAAAGATATCTCAATGTTTGGTGACCGATGTCCACGTTGTGGCAAAGGTCCTATGGTAACAGATAATTCTACCGGTGAAATGTTTTGTGGAAATTGTGGTTTTGTTATTAATGAAAGAATAGAAGAAACCGGACCTGAATGGAGAGCCTTTTCGAAAGAAGAACACGAAGACAGAAGCAGAGCTGGAATCCCCACATCATTGGCTATGCATGATATGGGTTTGGCAACAATTATTGGTCCAGTCGATAAGGATGCATCTGGTAAGCCTTTATCATCTTCTATGAAGAGTACTATAGAACGACTTCGTACATGGGATAGTCGAAGTCAAGTTCATGAACCAGTAGACAGAAATTTCAGACAAGCTTTTAGTGAATTAGATAGATTAAAAGACAAACTCGCTGTTGGTGATGCAGTCATTGAAAAAGCTGCGTATGTTTATAGAAAAGCATTAGAAAAAGGATTAGTACGAGGACGCTCTATTTCTGCATTAGTTGCAGCTGCATTATATGCTGCTTGTAGAGATACAGAAACTCCTAGAACATTAAAAGACATTGCAAATGCAAGTAATATAAAGAAAAAAGACGTAGCTAGATGTTATAGACTCTTAATACGCGAATTAGATCTTAGAATGCCTGTTGTAGATCCCGTTAAATGTGTAGCGCGAATAGCAAGCAAAGCAGGTCTTTCAGAAAAAACCAAAAGAAAAGCATTAGAAATTTTGAAAAAGGCAGAAGAAGGTAAAATTTCTGCTGGAAAAGATCCAATGGGATTAGCTGCTGCTGCATTGTATGTTGCATGTGTTATGAATGGTGAAAACAAAACCCAAAAAGATGTTGCAGAGGCCGCAGGTGTCACTGAAGTTACCATACGAAATAGATACAAGGGACTAAAAACACATCTCAAATTATAATTTTTTATTATATCTTAAATAATGATCTAATATTATTACAAATTGTCTAATTTTATATAACAATAAATGAAATATTTATTTGTAATCGTATTATTTCTATCCATTTTATCTATCACTTTTATTTCTCAAACATTTTCTTTATCTGAAGAAATTAGAAAAGGACCTTCTATAGACAAAATTAAATTTATTCATTATTTAGATGAAAATATTGCTGTCGAAGAAATTAGGAAGGGTAACTTAGACACATATTTTTATACCATTCCATTAGATGTTGTTTCTGATTTGAAGAATGAACCGAATGTTAAATTATACGAAAAACTTTCAACAACTTATAGTCTTTTATTGAATCCTGCTTCTCCTTTGGATGATAAAAGTATTAACCCGTTTAAATTTCAAGATATTCGATTCGCTATGAATTATCTAATAAATAGAAATTTCATTGCTAATGAAATTTTACAAGGATATGGAATTCCATTAATTGATCCATTTGGCATAAATTCACCAGATTATTCTTATGTAGTCGATGTTGTAGAATCATTTGGAATTAGGTACGATCCTAGTTATGCAAATACTATTATCAAACAAACTCTATTAAAACATTCTGCAGAATTTAAAAATGGAAAATGGTATTATAATGATATGCCAATTACTCTGAAAATTCTAATTCGAAGTGATGATATAAACCGCAAAATTATCGGAGAGATAGTTTCCAATGAATTGGAAAAAATTGGATTTAATATAATAAAAGAATATAGTGATCTAACAAAGGCATTAAAGATTACTTCTGGTTCAGATCCACAATCTCTTTCTTGGCATGTGTATACAGAAGCTTTCGCAAGTTCTTCTTTTTCAAAATATAATGATGCACAAGTAGCCCAGATGTATTCTCCTTGGTATGCTAATATGCCTGGTGGACAAAATCCTGGTTTTTGGCAATACGCTAATCAAACATTAGATGAAATTACTCAGAAATTGGTATTTTCAAATTTTACTACAAAAGATGAAAGAAATGTTCTTTTAATGAATTCAGTTGAAATGGGAATTCAGGAATCGGTACGAATTTTTTTAGTTAAAAATATCGATCCGTATGTTGCATCATCTACCATTACTGGACTCATTAACGATTTTGGCGCAGGAATATCAAGTAAATATTCTTTATACAATGTTAAGTCCAATTTTTCAGATGCTCTAAATGTTGGTGTCAAACAAATTTATCAAGGTTCATGGAATAATGTTGCAGGTTTTGTTGATGCATATAGTAATAGTATTTATTCTAATCTTGCTGATTCTTCCTCTCTTAGACATCCATACACAGGTGAAGTAGTATCTTTTAGAAACGAACTTGTTAATATTACTTCAAAAGGTCCAGAAGATACTTTATCTATTTCACCAGATGCGCTTGTTTGGGATCCAATAACTCGAGAGTGGTCACAGACACCATATAATGAATCTAAAAGTAAAGTAATCTTCAAAATACAATATTCTAATTGGCATCATGGTATCCCTATGGATAAATTTGATTTATTATATTCAATTTATTTTCTATTTGAATGGGGTTCTGATTTGGGATTTGGTGATGTTACTGTTGACCCAGAATATACTTCACGAGTTCAGCTAAGTCTACCTCTTTTCAAGGGATTTGAATTTATTACTAACGATATGGTGGAAACATATATTGATTTGTGGCATTATGATGAAAAAGAAATATTTGCCAGATCTGGAATTTGGACTCAAGAACCGTGGGAAATAACTGCTGCTATAGAACGTCTTGTATCTTCAAATCAGTTATCTTTTTCTAAATCTCAATCCACAATAAAAAATGTTGACTGGTTATCTCTTATTATTCCTGAACATGCTTTGTTAATAAAAAAAGAATTAAATAAAATGATAGAAGAAAAATACATCCCAGATCCATTAAAATCATTTATTAATTTCGATTATGCTAAAAAACGTTATGAAGCTAGTATAAATTGGATCCAAGAGTATAATCATGCTGTTATTAGTAATGGGCCATTTTATTTATCAAATTATAATCCAGCAGGAAGAACAATAGATATATATGCATTTAATGATCCTTCATACCCATTTAATTCAGATCATTTTTCTAATTTTGAAACTCCAGTTTCATTAGAAATTAATGAAATCAATACTTCTAAATTCATCAAAATAGGAGACACAAAAATGTTAGAATTCTTGATTTCTCAACCTAATGCTTCTCACAATAATATAAATTTCGATTTTTTCTTTAGTGACTATAACGGAAATCTAATATATTATGATTCAATTCTAGAACATAAAGATTCTTTAATTCGTATTGTTCTAGATGAAAGTTTAACAAATTCATTACCTGTAGGTCCTCTTTCTTTTAAAATGTTTATTACCAATGATCTGTCTTCTAAACCAACAATATATCAAGCTACTTTCTTAGTCCACGATTGAGTATGTTAATTAAATTCAAATCTTGTTATTCATATTATTCTATTTTATATAATTTTCCATTCATTACCTCGGTAAATTTTTTCAATTCAGTAGTTAATATTTTTATTTTTTCTTTAATTTTACTCTTATTTTTACCTGAAACAGATATGACTATTCTAATATTCTTTTTTTCCTTTTTTGGTGTTTGTGCATGAGTTTTAATATATAAATTATTATCAATAGTATTATTTTCTTCATAGCATTTTTTTATAAATGGAATTAAATCCGTTTCGTTTCCATTTTCTACTCTAAATTCAACTTCTTTAATATAATTTATTTTTTCAAAAAAATCATTTTTCATTTCTTTTTGAATTTTTTTCAAAAAAATCCTTTTCATCTCTTTTTGCACTCCTGGAAGACACATTATATTAGTTGCATTAATCCTTAGTAATATCGCTGGAGCTATACCTTTTGGATTTTCAATTAATTCTGATCCATTCGGTGATTTTGCCATCTTCATTCGAAATTTATTTAATTTATTGATTTGTCCCAGTTGTTCATATTTTTTCTTTAACATTCTTATTCCTTCTGGATTCAGAATTAATTGCTTATTAGTTGCAATACTAACACCTTCTAAAGTTTTATCATCATCAGATGGTCCGAGACCTCCAGTTGTTAGTATCCATTTTGGTTTTCTTTTTATAGCCTCTTTGATTGTTGTATTTATAATTTGTAAATCGTCTGGTATTATCGTTATTCGTTTCACTTCTCCACCTATTGAAGAAATTTTCTTCACTAACCAAAAAGAATTACTATCTTTTGTACATGAATTTAGTAACTCATTACCTATACAAATAATTTCAATATCGTTCAATGATATTTATTTTATATAAAATACTTTAACTATTTAACAATTATTTATTTATTTCTAATAAATATATTATAAATAGTAATATATTATATGGATTTTATTTACTTCTTTATTTAATATGGCGATATTCTTATATTTTCTTTATTTATATCAAATCTTCATGACTTGTGACAATATTACCTCTACTAGATGTGCAAGAGCATTTAGCCCAGGTCATATTACTGGTTTTTTTGAAAAACCCAATAAAAATTTATACGATAATTATCTTTCTTATGGTTCTACAGGATCTGGTTTCTCTATTAGTAAGGGCGTTACTACATATGTTGAAATTTCCAAAAATAATACAAAACAATATGATGTTTATATTAATAAAGATTCTATTAAAAATGCACGAGTTTCTAATTGGGTAGCAGAATATTTTCTTAGTAAGATCGATTATCCTGTACATATCAAAATAGAACACAATGTAGATATCCCAATTGGTTTTGGTCTTGGTACAAGCGGAGCTGCAGCTCTAAGTTTATCTTTTGCTTTAAATTCTGCACTTGATCTTAAATTAAGTAAAGAATCTATTGGTCAAATTGCTCATTTATCTGAAATATATTGTAATACTGGTTTAGGTACGGTTTTAGCAGAATTTTATGGAGGTATTGAAATCCGAACAAAATCTGGTGCGCCAGGAATAGGTAAAGTCATAAAAATTCCAACTAATGAATATAAAGCTATAATTTTTTGTATAGCTCCGTTATACACAAAAAATATGCTTACTAAATCATTATATGAAAGCAATCATCTATGTAGAAAAATGATTAATAAATTAGTTGAAACTAAAAATGTTAATGATTTTTTACAAATGTCTTATACTTTCTCAAATTCATTAAATTTAATTAATGATAAGTGTCAGGATATCATAAAAAAATTAAATTCATTAGGACTACAAGGCAGTATTGCTTTATTTGGTGAAACTATCTTTACTTTGACTGATATTTCAAATGTGAATAAAATAAGATCATTATTGCAAGATCATAGAGGCCGCCTTATTATTTGTGACATCGATAGTAATGGCGCGAATCTAATAAACAGTTATCCTGTATATTAACTATAAAATTATTATTTTTTTAATTAGATTTAATTATCTTCAGATAAATAACATGTATTCACTATTTAAATAAAAAATAATTTAGCTTACTGTGATAATGGATTTATCTTTGTTTTTCAATACATAACAATAGCAATGTAGTTATTTGGTTGATTAAAAATTTTCTTCTATTTTTTGTTTATATGTGCAAAAAGATATTTTAAATTAAAAATTATTGTTTTACAATTATGCATAGATTGATCACATAAGTCTATCATATTTGTTTGAGTATACTTTGTTCAAAAATACCATAGATCTATACTTATTAAGTATCTATATTACCGAACAACTAATAAACCAAAAACTAAGAATCAATACATCTTTACAATTTTGAAAAATAATCATATTTATTCAAATTTACAATTTGAATAAATATAATCTAACTATTTTCGGTAATATATAAAACAATTCATTATAAAGGTATTTTATTTGAATATATTTACTCATAATTTATTAAAAATAATCTCATGGTTAGTAAAACTCTATTTTTGTAGATATTTTTTTAACATTAATTATACGTTGTCACTTAACTAATCGTAATAACAATGGACGAAAATCATATTCCACAAAATCATCCACGTGCACGGTCTCTTCATATTAGATCTTTGTTAACTCGCGGATTTAATCATGGTGCAGTTACTCCAGAAGGCCTAATTGCTCACGGACGTGGAGAAGCTTTTGATTATTTATTGGGTGAATCTACCAGTTCTTTTGCGCATGAAGCAATAACTGCAGCTTCCTGTCTATTTTTACTATCTGATAGACCTGTGATTTCTGTAAACGGTAATTTCGCAGCATTATGTGCTACACATATCTCTGAATTATCTGATGTTACTAATTCGTTAGTAGAAATAAATTTATTTTATAGAACCAAAAGAAGAGAAAATATAATATCAGAAATACTTCAAAAAAACGGAGTTAAAAGAATTTATGGACTAGGCGATAAAACTAAATTAGTAAAGATTCCTGAATTACATAGCGAAAGACGAAACGTAGATCCTGATGGAATTTATAAATCTGATTTAGTTTTTGTTCCACTTGAAGATGGAGATCGCACAGAAGCATTGGTAAATATGAAGAAAAAAGTTATTACAGTAGATCTAAATCCATTATCCAGAACTGCACGGACTGCAAATATTAGTATTGTTGATAATATTGTAAGAGTAGTACCAACGCTAATTAAGATTACAAAATCTTTGAAAAATAAAGATAAGGAGTTTTTACGATCTATTTTAAATGATTTTAATAATAAAATTAATTTAGATAATTCACTTAAAATAATCCAAGGTAATTTATAAAAATGGATCCAAAAATAAAAAAAATAACAAATAATAAAAAAAAAACTATTTCTAAAAAATTAACTATCAATGATATTCTAAATCTTAAAAGAAAAAAAGAAAAAATTTCTGTAATAACATCTTACGATTATTGGAGTTCCAAGATTTGTGATACTGCTGGAATTGATATTATATTAGTTGGTGATAGTGCTGGTATGGTCATGTTGGGATATCCAAATACTAACTTAGTTTCTATGGACGAAATGCTTATTTTTTCTAAGGCTGTTTCTAATGGATGTTCTAAATCTTTAATTGTATCCGATATGCCATTTGGTTCATATCAGACCGATATAAAATCAGCTGTTCATAATGCTGTACGTTTCATCAAATCTGGTAGTAATGCAGTTAAATTGGAAGGTGGGCTAGAAATTATTGAACAAGTACGTAACATAGTAGGATCTGGTATTCCAGTTATGGGTCACATTGGTCTTAAACCTCAAACAACTAGACTTTGGGAAGGATATAGGGTTCAAGGAACCAATATAAAAGATCGATCCAAATTACTTAAAGAAGCTAAGGAATTAGAAAAAGCTGGTGTTTTTGCAATAGTATTGGAAATGGTTACATCGGAAACTTCTCAGCATATTACAAAAAATTTGAATATACCAACAATTGGAATAGGTTCTGGCAAATATTGTGATGGACAAGTTTTGGTTCTTCATGACATGCTAAATCTTTTTAGCGATTTTAAACCTAAATTTGTTAAACAATATGAAGATATATCGAAATATCTTTCACGAGCTATTTCTAATTACGTCAAAGATGTGAAAGATGGATCTTTCCCACAAAATGTACATTCTTTTTCTATGAAAAATTATGATAATAATAAAGAAAAAGGAAAAAATAAAACTGATAAATGATTAGAAATAACAATCATAAATTGTCTAACAAAAGAAGGAATAATAAACAAGAACATCCTTCAAAGGATATAACTGGAATTTTAGGAAGTGAACTTGCAAACAAAAAAATAGTTCTTTGCATAACAGGCAGTGTAGCATCATATAAATCAATTGATTTAGCTCGTCTTTTGATGCGTCATGGAGCTAATGTTTTTCCAGTAATTTCTAACTCTGCTTCTAACCTTTTAAAACCTGATTTTCTTAAATGGGCTACAGGAAATGATGTTATTTTTAAATTAACCGGAAATATGGAACATATATTTTTGGCGGATTATGGAAAATCTGATCTTATTATAGTTTATCCATGTACAGCTAATACTCTCAGTAAGTTTGCTAATGGAATAGATGATACACCTATAACCTCAATATTGTCTGTAGCTATCGGTTCTAATATTCCAATTTTTATTGCTCCTGCAATGCATGAAGCAATGTATAATAATAAATTTGTTACTAAAAATATCAAACTATTGGAAAATGAAGGTGTTATGTTCCTTAATCCAATAATGGCCGAAGGGAAAGCAAAAATATTACCTGTAGAAAATACCGTAAATAAAATAATTGCATTTTTTAATGAAAGTATAAAAAAAAATTCAATATC
The DNA here is from genome assembly GCA_050043595.1 of Nitrososphaeraceae archaeon. Lineage (GTDB taxonomy): Archaea > Thermoproteota > Nitrososphaeria > Nitrososphaerales > Nitrososphaeraceae > TH1177. The sequence goes on from JBNAIF010000257.1 coordinate 11,593, forward strand.
AAAAAAAAATGTTTTAATTAATTACGGAAATACAATTGAATATATAGATCCTATTAGAATTATTGGAAATCTTAGTTCAGGAAAAACAGGTTATGCACTTATTTCTGAATTCATTAATAATGGCGCAAATGTTACTGCAATCTCTGGAAATTTACAGAATAGTAATTTTGAATCATTAAATGTTAAACTCATTAATGTAAAAACATCTTCAGAGATGCATAAATCTGTTATTTCAGAACTATCTTCAAAAAAATATGATATTGTGGTGTTGGCTGCAGCTATATCTGACTTTAAACCGCATAAAACATCAAAGAAAAAAATTGATAGCAAACTAGCTAATACTTCTTCACTACCTTTGAAGTTAGTACCCACTACGAAAATAATCGATGATGTTAAAAAGACAGATCCAAATGTATTTCTTGTAGGTTTTAAAGCTTATTACAATGTATCAAAAAAATATCTTGTTAACAAAGCAATTGAAAAGTTGAAACAGAGTAACGCAGATCTTATTGTTGCCAATGACGTAGGAAATACTAATTCTGGAATAGGATCAGATAATAATGAAGTTTTTATAGTAACAAAAAAGAAGGATATTATTCATTTACCTTTACAATCAAAAACTTGTATTGCTAAACATATTGTTAGTATTATTGATGATATTATGAAAAAATAATGAATATAAAATACTAAAATATTTTTATGTAATCTTTCTATGGTAGTTATTATATTGTAATTAATTCCTTATCAAATTTATTGAAATTAAATATATTGTTATTATTTTGTGAATCGATCAATATACTATCTTCTATTCTTACACCAAATTTTGATTCTAAATATATTCCTGGTTCAATTGTTATGGCCATTTTATTATATAAAATTTGTTCTGATCCAGATCTTAACCATGGAGGTTCATGTATTTCTAATCCAATACCATGTCCAGTAGAATGAATAAAATTTTCACCATATCCATTTTCTGTTATTTTATTTCTGCAGATTTCATCTACTCTTCCCGTTTTAGTTTCATTTTTTGTTCCTAACAATCCTTCCTCTTGTGACTCCTTTACTATTTCATATACTTTTTTCTGTTCATTACTTATATTTCCTAATCCAAATGTTCTGGTAGCATCGGCTACGTATCCATTATATTGTAAAGTTATATCTACCACTATAAAATCTCCTTTTACAAATTCTCTTTTTGATATATCTGCATGAGGTAGTGCTCCATTTGGGCCACCTGCTATGATGAGCGGATTACGGGTTGAGCTATATGATGGAATAGTAGCACCCATTTTCAATCCTTCAAAAATTAATTTTGATTGTAAATATTCTTCTGTAACACCTTGCTTAATTTCATCTATGCATATTTCAAATAATTTATCAACTATCTTTGCAGCACAAGATATTTGTTCTATTTCTATATGATCTTTAATTACTCTAGTATCTAAGAAAGGTTTTTCTCCTACTATAATATTTTTTTCACCTAAATTCGATACTAATTTTATAATAGTTGAATAATCATTACTATTAACATATGTTATTTTATTACGTAATTCACTTGAAATAGAATCAATCATGTCTAGTCCTCTCTCTGTAGCAATTACTTCGCAATTCTTGGAATGTTTTTCTGCTCTAGGATATTCTAATTTTGGAACATACAATATTGTTTTTTCATCATCTATTATTGTTGTACCTTCTCCCCAAAATCCTGTCAAATAAAAAATATTTTCGGGTTTGAATGTCATTATTTTAGATACATCATTTCTAATTTTTAGTACATTTTGTAAAAGATTATTTCGCCTTTTTGAAAGATACATTATTTCTTATATTTTTGAATAATATGAAACAATATATGAGTATTTGAATTAGAGTAATTTTAAATATCTCTATAGTCGAATGTAAGTACAAAAATGGAATATCTAGTAATGTTGCCAGGATCAACTAACGTACCGAATAAAGTTATGAATGCAATGTTAGCTCCAGTAATCAATCACAGAAGTGAAGATTTTCGTGTGCTTTATAAGGGAATTGTAGAAAAGACTCAACAAGTTTTTCAAACTACAGGAGATATCGTATTATTAAGTACCTCTGGTACAGGTGCTGTTGAGGCTTCTGTTGTTAATCTTATTAAAAAAGGTGATAACGTTATAATTCCTGTCGGTGGAGAGTTCGGCACTCGTCTTGCAGATTTGATTGATATCTGGGGAGGCAATGCTATAAGGATTGATGCACCATTAGGACAAAATCCTCCTATCGAAAAAATTGAAGAAGCGTTTGAGACTAATAAAGATGTAAAGGCATTGTACGCAGTATATAACGAAACATCCACTGGGACAACTTTAAGATATATGGATAAATTAGGAGATCTTTGTGGAAAATATGGTTCATTCTTTATCGCAGATGCAGTGTCTATCCTAGGAGGTGATGAACTTCCGGTAGATAAGTGGAATATCGATATTTGTGTAACTGCATCTCAAAAAGCAATAGCAGCTCCACCAGGAGTATCTCCAATTTCTGTAAACGCACGTGCAAAAAAATACATGCAAGATAATCCTCCACCTGTGTTATATCTTAATCTTAAACGATACTTTAAATATTATGAAGAGCATTTTGAGACACCATTTACTCCTTCTCTTCCATTATATTATGCGTTTGATGAGGCACTAAATATTATTCTAGAAGAGGGAATGGATAAAAGAATTGAAAGACACAAGATTTGTGCAGATGCATTTTATAACGGCTTAAATGAGTTGGGATTTACTCCTTTCGCTGAAGAAAGTGCACGGAGTAATGTTGTAATTGCCTTAAATTATTCTGAAGGTATGGATGACAAGAAATTTAGAGGATTATTGTCTAAACAATTCAAAGTTTTAATTGCAGGAGGTTTTGGCAATCTCAAGGGAAAAGTATTTAGGATCGGTAATATGGGCGAAGTAAACAAATATCATGTGTTTAGAACAATGTCTGCGATTAGCTCTGCAATGAATATGTTGGGAATTGAAAATAATAATAATGCATTATCTGTAGTGGAAGAAAAATTACAAAAGCTTTAATTTTTAATTTAGCTTTTTATCAAACTTAATATATGGTAAACAAATAGCGATTTTTATGACGATTAAAAAAGGGTCCCTAATATTATTAGATTATACTGCAAAAATCAAAGATAATGATGAAATTTTTGAAACTACTCGAGAAGATGATGCAAAAAAATCCAATTTATATGATCCCACAAAAGGTTATGAACCAAGACTTATCTCTGTTGGTGAAGGCTGGGTTTTAAAAGGCTTGGATGATTCTTTGTCAAATGCAAATATTGGTGATAAATTATCTATTGAACTTACACCTGACAAAGCATTTGGTGAAAGAGATTCAAATAAGGTAAGGATGATAGCTCAAAGGAAATTAGGTGATAAGGCCGCTGAAATCAAAATTGGTGATGTCGTCGAAATCGAAGATAGAACTGGAATAATAAGATATGTCGGTTCAGGAAGAGTACAAATTGATTATAATCATCGACTAGCAGGGAGAATTTTAGTTTATGATGTTAATATTGTCAAGCAAGTTGAAACTAGTGATGATAAAGTCAAATACTTGATAAAAAGACGTCTCCCTATAAATGATGAGAAATTAAAATTTAACTTTAAAAACAATAATGACCTTTTGGAAATTGAATTGCCCGAAGAAATTTTACTTTTAGAAGGTTTACAAATAATAAAAAAGGCTATATCAACTGATCTTTTTAAATTCGTTAATACTGTCAAGCAAATAAATTTTCTTGAAGTATTCGTATCTCCAAATAATTCAACAACAGAATCCAAAACGGAAGAAAAATCTGATAATAATAGTAAATAAAATGATGGATAATCATTTACTATAATATTATATTATTATATTCAAGATTATATTTACAGAAGTTGTTGTAATCATATTATCACTAAACTAGAACAATATTATTTTTTTTCTATATTATAGTATCTTGTGATATGAAATATTATTATTTAATATATGATGTATCTTTTCTAAATTTTATAATTAAACATAAAAGAAATATTAAGATATAAAAATTTCATCTAATCTAATTTAAATAATTTTAAAAAATAAAAAATGGATGTTAAACTACTATTCTATTTTTATCTTTTTTGATTCAGATTTAGGTTTAGTTTTACATCCAATTTTGAGTTCTAAAATTCCATTTGAGTATGCTGCTTTAGTGTTATTTTCATCTATTTCTTTATCTAATGGAATTTCACTACTGTACTTCTTATCTCCATTTGCAGCATTTATTGTTACAACCTGTTCTGAAATGCTGATGTTTATGTTATCTTTAGAAACTCCAGGCATCTCCGCAGTGATTACATATTGGTTATCTTTCTCATGATATCTTGCGTCAATAAGTGGTTCTCTAGTTGTACTTTGTTCTACTAATCCTCTTCCAGATGGTCTAACATTTCCAAATTCTCTAACATGAGGTTTTCCATCTGGTCCTGTAGTTATTTGATATCCATAATAATAAGGCATATTGTTATAATCATTCATATCTTCTTTTGCAGTTCTAAAAAATCTGTTCAACATGTCTTCTGCATATGAAAATTCTTTATCCATTTCTTCGAATATTTTTTTAAAATTCCATGGATCTCTCCACATATCTTTCATCTTACTATTTGTAATACATATTACATTATAAAAAGTTTTTGTCAAATAAATCAATTGATATATATAATTTTACATAATGTAAATCATAATAATGATAAGTATGTTATTTCCAGTACTATCAAAATTGGTAAAACTGTAATTATCGCTATTTTCTTTTAATTTACAATAATTAAATTATTTTTACAGATTTTATCAAGTCATAGGCAGTTTTTTTATCTAATTTAGTCTTATTTAATATAGTATATCTTTCGGGTCTTAACGACTTTGCAATTGTTAACGCTTTTATTATATCTTGTTCTCTTAAATTCAGTTGTTTAGCTTTTGTAGGAGATCCTACATTTTCTAATGTTTCACTTATCGATTCCCAATCTATACCATGTAATTTTGCCATAATAATTGTGCCTAATCCTACTCTTTCACCATGTAAACCATGATCATATTTGGTAACATATTCTATTGCATGACTAAACAAATGTTCTGCTCCTGAACAAGGTCTACTACTGCCAGCAATACATGAAGCCACTCCTGCACTAATAAGAGCTTCAATTATAGTTCGAAATCCAGACTTGTTTTTTAACAGGTATTTAGATCTTTTTATAATAATTTTAGCACTCATACTAGCTAGGTTGGCTGCATATGTTCCAAAATATTCTTTGTTTTCATCTCTAGCTAATTCCCAATCTTTTACCGCCGTTACTTTTGCAATTAAGTCTCCACATCCACTTGAAATTAATCTTTTTGGAGCATCCGAAATAAGTCTAGTGTCCGCTAATACTCCTATAGGAGTACTTGCTTTAATCGAATAAGGTTTATCTGTACCTTTAATAGATACAAACGGACTAGATATTCCATCATGTGATGCAGAAGTAGGAACACTTATGAATGGTTTTTTTAAATTAAATGCTATCATTTTCGCTAAATCTACAGATCTGCCCCCACCTATGCCTAACACAAGATCAATATTTTGTTTCCGTATCTTTTCATTTAATTTAGATACCTCTTCTAAAGAAGCTTCATTCTTTACATACCAGAAATCATTTATATTTGCCTTTCGTAATGTTTTTTTTATTTTTTTTCCAATCATAGCAATAACCGTATTACCACTTATTATGGCTACGTTTTCTATATTATAATCAAAAGATTTTACGAATTTTCCTAGATTTATTGCAACATTATCACCTATAAGGATCTTTCTAGGTAATTCCATTAAATGAGAATTTTCAACCAAATTAAAATGCTATTTTTCTAATACAAAATAATCATTATTTGCATATCATTCCGTATCTTTATCCTCATTCTCGACTTGTTCCATAGTTTCTCCTACTGCATATCCTAAACCAACTCTCTTTATTCTTATTCTTACTTCTTCACCTACTTTTGTTCCAGCTACAAATATTACCATTCCTTCAATTTTTGCAACACCTGAATCACCTCTTTTACTCATTGCTTCTATCTTGACCGTATGTTCTTCTCCTGCTCTGACCGGAATTCTAAAAGATCTGAATCTTTTTCCTTGTGATTCATTGTTTTCGGATGTTTTGTTGTTAACATTGTCTCCTAAGGTATCTTTTGTATTATTTCCACTATTGGAATTAACATCTGAATTTTCCAATCCTATTCATCTTCTCTTAACTATAAACAATATTTCAACTTTTTTTTTATATCGCATAAATAAGTTAAATTCAAGTTAATTTCAATTGATTTATATTTATATTACTTAATTGTTTTATCTTAATAATTAGGAAATCTGAAATGACATTTACTACTTCCGAGAATTCACTTTCTAGCCAAAATATAATACCTATTATTCTCAAAAATCTTCCTAGGGAATCTGGTTTAACTAGGATTGAATATGAAGGGCCATCTATTGCTCTTTATACTAATACTCCATCATATTTACTGGAAAATTCCCAAATTATTTCTAATATGGTGTCTAATATAAGAAAAAGAATAGTCATTAGAACTGATGAATCTATCAGGAAGTCTCAAAAAGAATCTATCAGAATAATAAAAAAGTACTTCCCATCCAATGTTAAATTATTTGATGTATTATTTGATGAATCGTTAGGTGAAGCAGTAATTTATGTAGATAATACTACGTCATTAGGATCTAATTTTAACAATATTTCCAGTTTTTCTGATTTAACTGAAAAAACAGGATGGAGAATTAAAATACGAAAAACTATTCTCGGTGATTTAGACATAGTTCGATATATTAACACTGCAATTGCAAATTCTTATGATTATAGAATTAAATTTTTCAAAGAAACAGGAGAAAAAATTTTTCGACCTAGGTTAAGTGATGTTACAGAAGCTAGCATGTTCACATTAGGGGGTTCTGCTGAAATAGGTAGATCTTCTATCTTGATAGTCACTAATGAAAGTAAAATTTTACTTGATTGTGGCATAAACATACATGATATTCACCAACTAAATCATTTTCCACGTTTGGATGTAACTGGATTTAATATAGATGATCTTGATGCTGTAATTCTAAGCCACGCACATCTCGATCATACCGGATTTTTACCATATCTTTTTAAATATGGTTATCTAGGTCCGGTATATTGTTCTGAACCGACATTACCTCTGATGGTGTTATTATTTAAAATGTATAATGAAAATTATTATCAACAAGATATTTATAATGTTATTAAACATACAATTCCACTATCTACAGGAATTGTTACCGATATCTCTCCTGATATTAAATTAGTTCTATCTAATTCTGGACATATATTAGGATCAAATTCTATTCATCTCCATCTAGGAAATGGCGATCATAATCTAGTGTATACAGGAGATCAAAAATTTGGTAAATCCAATCTACTTGATACCGCATATTGGAATTTCCCTAGGGTTGAAACTTTGTTAATCGAGGGAACTCATGGAATGAAAGAACCTCAAATAAGAAGAGAAGAATCTGATGTACAACTTATTGAAAGTTTAAATCAAACATTATCTGACAAAGGAAAAGTTCTAATACCAGTTTCAGTTATGGGCATGTCACAGGAAATTCTTTTTACAATTAAGAAATATCAAGAATCTGGACAACTAATAAAGTCTGATATCTTTGTAGATCCATATATTATTCAAATATCTTCAATATATGAAATGTTTCCAGAATATTTGTCCCGGGAATTGAAATCTATGATAGAAGAACAAAATACAAACTTATTTCATTCTAATAATATAAAATCTATTAGTCAGAAATTCCGGGCAACTAAATCTGGAATTATTCTAATACCTACTTCAAAATTGTTAGATTCTATCAATGTTTTAAAACGTATTTGCAAAGAAGAAAAAAACAAAATTTTATTTTTATCTAATCAAATAATTGATTCATTAGCAAATAATCTTAAATCGGACACATTCATAGTAAATGATGAACTAATAAATATTAACTGCAAAGTGGAATCTATTTTTGGATTTAGCAATCACAGTAATTATAATCAACTTTTAGCGTATATAAGTAGACTAAAACCTAAACTTAAACGAGTAGTAATAAATCATGGAGAAAGGCATAAAGTACAAAATCTAGCTACATCCGTCAACAGAATACTAAATATTCCTTCTCAATATTTACTAGTTCCAGAGTCTATTAAACTACTCTGAGATTTTCTATATCTAATACTATTTTTGACATTACATTTAAAATATTGGATAAATATAAATTCATATATTGTCGAATGAAGAAATGATTAACTCTCTTAATTATATTTCAAGAAAATGGAATATTCCAAAAGAGATCTATGATTTGCATCTAGGAAAAAGAAATGATTTATCAATTCATGAAATTAAGGTTAATCAAGTGATCTTTCATATTCCAAAATTATCTGAAAGTCGTCAATATGTTTTATGGAATTGTCTTTGGCCAGATTGTCATAATTGTTGTAATAAACAAGGTAGACTTCCTTTAACAAAAGATGATTTATTCCAAATTAGTAAATCTCTTGGATATGATTCTCCAAATCATTTTATTACAAATGAAACAAGAATTTCTTCTTGGGATGAACAAGGTTCCTCTGGAAATATAATTAGTACATTAACAATGCTTTCATTAAAAAGAAAACAAAATGAATCTGATGCAGAAGATGGAAAGCCTTTAACATGTAGATTTTTAGATACTAATGGCTATTGCTCTATTCAATCTGATAAACCCGGAGTTTGTTGGCTCTATCCTTTTGCTTCTTGGATTGAATCAAATAAAGGGCTACCGCAAGTTCATGCTACATTTCAATTCACTGGAGATTGTCCAGGGTATTATCTTAGTCCGTCTTTAAACGATATAATGTCTATTCTAGAAGAATATTCAATCAAAATTTATAATTATAATATGAGTATAGGTAGAACATTAAGAGATTCTTTTGGTATTACTAATATAGTTAATATCTGATTTCATTGCTATACTGTATATTTGAATTAAAGCAATCAAAATTAATTTCTAGAAAAATATTATATATTTGATATATAAATACAATTACATTACAACGTGTTATTTAGTAGATTTTTTTCAATATATTAACATATAGAATATATTGTATTTCTTTTATAACGAATATTGATGGATATTAAAAGTGGCTCTGAAATGTTATTAAAAGGAGGTACTCTTTTAGGTTCTTCCTGTAAAAAATGTGGTGGAGTTCTCATAAAATTCCAAAATAACATTTATTGTATGAATTGTAATAATAAATTGTCTTACATCACTACTGATCAAAAAAATAAATCTTCTATATCTAAGATAAACCCCGAAGATATATCTTTGAATAACTCTAACAATCATCAAAATATTGATTTTTTCGAACAAAAGAATATTCTCAGAGAAAAAATTAATTTATTAATAAATAGTTTACAAGATGAGAATGATCTTTTGATTCAAAAAAATAAATTAGATTTACTAAAGTCATACCTAGAAATTTTTAATAATCTCAATCTTATTAAAGAGTAAGTATATTATAAAAATATCTTAATTCACACTAGTTGTATTATTACTAGTATTACTAAATTCCGATGATATTAAGAGCAATTCTTCTTCTGCATTATTTAAATGTACTAACGCTTCTATCAAGTCGCCTTTTTGCAAGGACAATCTAACTTCTAATAAATTATCTCTTATTTCTTCAAAATTTTCCGAAGTTATTTTTGTATACGCACTAACATTGTGGAACGATTCTCCAACGTTTTTGCCATCTATTAAAAATATTAGTAATAAGGAAAAAATCGCAACAGTGTATTTGATATTCAATTCGTTTAATGTTTCTATTCCAATTTATGATATGTAAATGTTATTATCATTAATATTTAACATAAATCGATTATTTAATGATCTTAAGTTTTAAATCTAATTGACTCTATTAATTTTTGTATTTTTAGAATATTATTATCATATTGTTTTTCATTTTCAATATATGTAATTTCATATACCATTTCCTCTTTAATCATCCATATAATCATCATCTTTCTGATATTTTCATAATTAATATTATCTATATTATATTTGTCTAAATTTATTGAATATTCTGATTTCCATCCTTTTATACCATCTATAGTAATTGAATAATTCTTGTCAACATTCAATTTAAAATCAGAAAACAAGCTTTGAATATTGTTATTTTGAATCTTTACATATTCATGTAATGATAACGAAGGATTTTCAAGTTTGTATGTGTTTATTGTGATGACCGGGTTTTCTAATTGCACTTTTTGATTTTGATCAATTTTGTATTGATTTCCATCATTATTAGTTATCTCAAATGATATCACTCTGGACGTATCTTGTAAAAATCGCAAATGTTTATACTGATGTATATTGTAATCTTTATATTCATATTTATTCCATTTAAATGGATATTGAAAAATTATGTCTAAATCGGGATCATCAAAAGTTTTATATTTATGATCTTCTGAGTTGAGTAAATCATTTTCTAGATTAATTGCATTAACATCCTTATGTTCATTTATTTCTAAGCTACCTATTACTATGAAAATAAATATAAATGATGTAAAAATATGTAATTTAATATCGTGTTTATCTTTTTTATCCATTATTATTTCAATAATTTATATTTTAAATATTTCTTGAACCTATCTGCATATTCTTTTAAAATCGTTTCTTCTGTAATTTCGTATAGCGTTTCAAATTGTTTTATTTGTCCTTTATGATATGTTGTAGGAGCAAGATTATTCATAAGATCATAATATGACCATAGACCTGTATCATATAAAAGTAAGTTTTCTTTCAGATAGTTAATGCCTTTGGTAAATATTGATTCCACAGTAGGATCCTTTGTTTTTTCATAATATTTCCAAAGAAAAATTAAAGAACCAGTATGCCCATTCAAGACATACGTTTTTTGAGTATCAGGTTTCGCTAATAAATGCAAAAATAAAGAACTATTGTTATTATTTTCATAACTTACTACTCCTCCGTCGTCATAATCAACTAGAAATGAATTTAGTATCTTTTGTGTACCTTCATAATATTTTTTATCCCCCGTGACATCATATGCCAACATTAACAAATACATTGCCTTTGATTGAGCTAGTGCCGATGCATAAGGTGGTTCTATCCAACCATAAAAAATCCATGGAAACTTGTATTCTAAAATTGAGTATTCTCCTTTATTTTTTAAATTATCCAATATCCAATTTGCGCTATTGATAAACTTTTTAATGTTATAATCTTTATCTATATTTTTTAAATATTTATCATAATAATTCAGTCCAAAAGTTGCGACAACCAATGGATTATAAACCTTACCTTGTACTCCGTTGTAGTCATACATTATTATCCCATTTTCATCTAATTCATATTGGGCATAAGTTGATATGATCTTGATAGAATCATCAATAGATGGTAAATAAATTGTAACAAACAATAGGACTGTTACAATTTCTGCATATAAAAGAAAAAAAAAGTTCTTCAATTATCGAATATTATATTTCAATCTAAAGTCACAATTGGTATCGATAGTATCGTATAAATCACCTGGCTCTCCATTTTGTTCAGAACAATCATTATGACTACCTCTTCCAAAATTATTTTCTACTGTAAATTCTTTTGCAAGTACTCCAATTGCGTCATTTCTATCCAAAGATATTAAATATTGAATGCCATCAACCATCTTGTTCCTATATTCTGATAATTTACTATCTTTTTTAATTATTCCTGAAAAATTTGGTAATTCATTAATTTTATAATCTGATATGTTATCAAATTCTACTCCTATTGCCATTATTTTAAGTGTTTGATTGCTAGTTAAATTTAATTTAATTTCTTTCTTATTATCAAAAGAAATGACTTGTCCACTTTCCACTTTGGTTACATGTGGAATTATTGGGAGTAATTGAATCTTTTTATCATTGACATATACATCGATTTTCCATTCTCCAGGAAATAATATGTCATGATCATTATTAATTTTAATAGATTCGAAAGTAACTGATAAATTATATATATTATCTGCTAATTTTGATTTATTACTTGTGTCGTTTTTTGATATTATTTCTTCTTGACTCCACGCATCTTCTATAGATGAAAAAAATAAAATTATTACTGGTAATGCATAAAGTACTTTTAGAAAATTCGCAAAATTTTTCTTATTACAATTATAAACATAATAATTAATCATTTTATTTTCATTATTATAAATTTATCATTGAATTCTAAAGCTTTTTATTTCTTCTTCTACTGCTGGCATTATCTTAATTTCTTTTTGAACATTTTTATATGATGTGTTAATTTTACACATTTTGTCACTTGGCGAATCTGAATACCTTGCTACTATCTTTGAAGCAAATTCTATCTCTATTTCATCATAATTTGTAGTTCTTAAAATACAAGTAGGTCCAACGTAATCTTTCGCTTCAATCATTATATCTGAATCTGTAGATAAAGATTTAATTATCTCATTTTCTTCCTTATCTCTTCCTACAATTAATTTTGTATTTGACGATATTCTAAAATGTCTACCAATTTTTAGTAATTCCACGTCATTAATATTTGGTATCTCATTATTGTTATCATATAAATCTATTATTCTTTTTGCAAATCCAGGATCTGTTAGTAAACATCCTCCTGCCGAATTAGGCGGATCTATTACGTCATATTTTTTAGCTAATTCTAACTGTTTCTTTCTGGAACGACCTTTAATATCTCCAAGAGAATTTCTATCTATTAATCCATTTTTTTCTGCATCCGAAATGGGTAAATGTTTGTATGATAACGGTCTTATTATTTTCCCTTTCATTTTAGTTTCTTTTTCTATAATACTTAATGCATTACCATTTTGACTCATAGGTCTTTGGCCTAAAACTTCTCCAGTTATAATAAAATCTGCATCTATCTTTTTCATATGATCTTTAGCTGCATTATACATCATACTTCTACAATCTATACATGGATTCATTCCAGATCCATATCCATATTTTGGATCTGCTATCATTTCAAGATATTCTTGTCCAAAATAAACCGTTTTCAGTTTTATACCCAATTCTGACGCAACTTCTTTAACCCTATGACCACAACCTTTTCCACAGTCAAAATCACAAAATGGTGTTTTTACTGCTACTGCCTCAACTTCTATTCTTTGTTCTTTAATCATTCTTACGGCCAAGTTGCTATCTAGACCACCAGATAATAGCGCTACAGCTTTTGTCTTACTTTTTCTCTTTTCTATTTTCTTAGTATTGTTCTTCAAATTGCTTGTACTGCTACCTCTTTTCTTTGGCATCATCATCTTTTTTATTTATCTATATTTTATTGTTAACTTAAAATATATAAATAATCTTATCAATATTCAATAGTGTAATGGTACTAGATTCAATTCCTGAATTTGATTCATATGTCTTTATAGCAGTAGGATTGTTTATTACTGGATTATTTGCAACTATGTTTTATGAAAAACTAAATTCAAAGCCCAAAAATAATTCAAAAATTGCTAAAACCGATAAATAATTTTGACAATCTCGATTAAAGAGTTAGAACACATAACATTAAAAAAATTTTCTCAATATGGCTTTTCTACTTTAACCTATATTCAAGAACATGCTTTAAGAGTAATCCTAAGGAATAAGACTTGTCTTTTGTCCGCTCCAACTGGATCTGGAAAGACAGAAGCAGCTATTTTTCCAATTTTATCTATTATGTCATTTCTCAAAGTAAATCATGGAATAAGTATTATATATGTTACTCCGTTAAGATCATTAAATAATGATGTTTTAAGACGTATACTGAAATATGCTGAGAATGAAAATTTATCTGCAGAAATACGTCACGGAGATACTTCTGCTAAAAATAAAAAGAAAATTATCAAAAATCCTCCTGATATTTTAATTACAACGCCAGAATCATTAGCTATAATATTAACACTAGAGGGTTTTATGAATCCTTTGCAAAATCTCAGATGGATAATAATCGACGAGATTCATGAGTTAATATCAAATGAACGTGGTTCTCATTTAACCATTTCACTAGAACGATTACAATCTATAAGTAAGCACAATATAATCCGAATTGGTCTTTCTGCATCATTAGGAAATATAAAAAGGGCAGGTTTATTTCTCTCAGGAACTAGTAATAAATGTTCTATATTAGTAGATAAGAAAATAAGAAAATACGATCTTGATATAAAATATATTAATGGCTCTATTAATGATGTTGCAAAATTTATTGTAGATTATATTATTAGACAAAAAATAATTGGTTCTGTTTTATTATTTACTAATACTAGAGATGAATCTGAATATTTTGGAACAATTCTAAAGCAACAAAAAAAAATATCTGTTGATGTTCATCATGGCTCTTTATCTAAAGAAATCAGAGAAGATACTGAAAATAAACTACGTCATGGACAAGCTGGTATTGTTGTATGTACATCATCACTTGAACTTGGACTTGATATAGGTTCCGTTAATTTAGTAGTTCATTATGGTTCTCCAAGACAAGTATCCAAATTGATGCAACGAATTGGTCGAAGCAGGCATAAAAAAAGTATATCTGCAAAGGGATTAATTGTAACGAATATACCTGATGATGAAATTGAATGTCTTGCATTAGTAAGACGAATAAAGGCCAATTCAGTGGAAGAACAATCGATTCACATTGGACCATTAGATGTATTAGCACATCACTTGGTTGGTCTTTCTTTGGTTAATAAGAATGGCACAAGTACAAATGAATGTCTAGATATTGTTAACAAAGCATATCCATTTACTAACATAACTTTTACTGATATAGAATCATGTCTTGATTTGTTGCATAAAAACAGGATTATTTATTATGATCATGAAACAAAATTATTTAAAAGACGAATAAAAGCTTATAAATATTATTATGAAAATATTTCAATGATCCCTCACATTTTAAAATTTACGGTAATTGATTTTATAAGCAAAAATAGAATAGGTTCATTAGATCAAAAATTTGTAGGTGATTTTGGTGAAAAAGGAAATGTATTTGTTTTAAAAGGCAGTCAATGGAAAATTATTTCTATTCATGAGAATAAATTAGAAATATACGTTGAACCACTTTATGGCGCTAACATAAATATTCCATATTGGGTGGGCGAATTAATTCCTGTCGATTATGAAACTGCTGTTGAAGTAGGAAAAATCCGTAATTCCATATATCATAAAAATCTAACTATCTCAAGTAAAGATCTGACTCTTTTTTTTAATGAATTTGATTTATCTCCTGATTCTGTTAACCTAGTCGTAGAAAGTAACGAACTTCAAAATCATATTATAATTCATACTACCTTTGGAACTAAAATAAATACCACTATGGCATCGCTATTTTCCACAATTTTATCATCAAAACTGGGTTATGTGGTTGAGACTAGAAATGATGCGTATAGGATTCTTTTGACTTCATCTGTTCGAATAACGAAAACACATATAGAAAATGTGTTAACAAGTGATTATGATGTAGAATCTATTCTTGTAGCTTCTTTTAACAATACTTATAATTTGAATTGGAAAGTATGGATTGTGTCCAAACGATTTGGATTGATTGGAAAAGAAGCTCCATATGACAAGAAAGTAGCACGTATGTTATATGATAAATATTCAAAAACTCCGATAAGTAGTGAATCTATTCGAGTACTATTACATGACAAGTATGACATATATAAAATCAAAAAATTCTTACAAGATTTTAGAAATGGCAATATACATTTACATTGGTTTTATGTAAAACAATTTTCCAATCTTGCTAAACCCATTTTAGATCATTCATCAAAAAGTTCATCTACGCCAATTTCGATTGAAAAAGGAATTATTGCTTTAGTAAAAGAAAGATTAGAAAAAACTAAAAGAAAAATTATTTGTATACGTTGTAGTAAATGGGAACGGACTTTTGAAGTAAAAAATATTCCAGAAAGTCTTATATGCCCATATTGTAAATCAAAATTAATTACTTCTACATTTTGGTATGATACAGATCTGAGAAATATAATAGCAAAAAAACTAAGTCATAAGACCATTTCAAAAGATGAAAATCGTCAATTTGAAAGAGCATGGAAAATCTCTTCTCTTGTCAATAATTTTGGTAAACAAGCTATTTTAGTACTTGCAGGACACGGTGTAGGTGCTGATGCTGCAGCGAGGATATTGCGTGATTATGTTGATGAAGAAGAGTTATTTAAACAAATTTATAATGCTGAAAGATTATATGTTACCACAAGAGGTTTTTGGGATAATTAGATTTTCTATTCGATTTTCTGAATCTCTGAAAATTTTTTCAAGGTAACTTCTAGCTTCCCTTCTTTTCCCATTCCCGCGACTAATCCTATTGCTCTTACTCTATCTCCAACATTTAATTTTTCTACCTTTTCACTTTGTTCTCTCCACCCTATAAGTCTAATTTCTCCAGTATCGTCACCAATGAGTGTTTCACTAAGTGATATATTTTCACCACTTTTCGTAGTTATATCTGATGTATTTGGCATTTGTAACACAATAGCTTCTGTAATATATGGTTTATCCGACACTTGTATATCTTTGATTTTAGTTTCTAATTTCGCTAATTTGGGAAAGGATATATCTTCGTTAGATATTTTTATGTATGCTTCATCGTCGTTAAAGAATAAAATATTTCCAAAGATCTTATTTGGAATTCCTTCAATTATAGTTCCAACTTTAATTTCTTCATTTAATAATGATTGATCAATCACGACTGAAGTCAAATTACCTTTTTTATCTACTGTTAAAACATTATTATTCATGCCGTTTTCATTGATATTTCCATTAGAAATAATTTTTAATACAAATACTTTATCTGATTCATCATTCGATAACACTTCTATTATACTCCCTTCATCACCATGTAGTTCTAATTCATCGCTAGTGTACTGTGGATTTCCTTGTTTTACTCTTATTCCAATTAAGTTAATTTTGGTTTCATTAGCAAATACTTTAGGAATTTTGTCTTCATCAATATTCCAAACTATAACTCTAATTGTTTTATCTTCTTGTTCATTAACAAGTGTAAATTTTAATGCTTTACTAGGTTCGTTTCTAAAATTGGTGAATCTTGTTATTAATGGATTTCCCTGTATTTTACCAGTTATTCCTATATTTTCATTTTCATTTATCTCATCAACGGTTTTTATCTTAGATTTAATATCTGGAATATCTGAATTTGTTCCAGAAATTTTTTCTAAAGTTCCTTTCATACCCAAATTAATTATGGGTTTATTATCCAAACCTGATTTTACATATCCATGTGAAATTTTTATCAAATCTCCTGATTTTAGATTTTCTTCTTCTGGAAAATTGACATGATTGTCCCATAACTTTACTTTTATTGACGAATTTTTATCATAAATTGATAGTGTTCTATTTTGAAATTCTTCATTAGTATCCTTTTTTGTATATACTCTTGTAGGATAAATACTAATAACTCTGGCTGTTATTGTTACATCGTTAGCACCTATGAAAACATCTTTAATTGTTGTTTGATCATTTCTTTCATTATCAAATGATATTCCCAGATCTGCCGCAACTAAGAATAATGCACCCTGATCAGTAAGATATCCCGCACCTATTTTTCTTTTTTTTTCGTCTATAAGATCTTTTACTTCTTCTGGAGATAATTCTTGTTTCTTTTGCAAAACAATTTCAATCATTTTTTTAAAATCTAGTGACAATATATTAACCTCTGAATATTATTACTATCAATAACTTGCCTATATGTTTTGATACATGATTATTAATGATTTAAATTTCAATAATCACTTAATATCATAAAGTGACAAATGAATATTGTATTTCTGTAGAAAACTTGTCAAAATCATATAATAATGATGAAGTACTAAAAAATATCTCTTTTAATGTTGAATATGGTACAATTTTTGGATATTTAGGAACAAATGGAGCTGGAAAAACAACTACGATTAAAATTCTCACAGGATTACTTAAACCCACCTCCGGTAATATTCTTATTTTTGGCAAAGATCTCAATAAAAATTCATTAAATATAAGAAAACGTATAGGTGTTGTTTCTCAGCAACCAAGCTTCGAGTCAAATCTTAATGTTGAAAAATCATTGGAATTATATGGACTTCTTTGGGGCATACCTCGAAATATTTTGATAGAGCGTATTGGGGAATTAACGGAAATATTTGATCTAGAAAGTTTTATCAAGTCAAAGAATGCCGAACTGTCCATAGGTCAAAGAAGACGAGTGCAAGTTGCACGTGAGTTCCTTCATGATATGGATTTATTATTTTTAGATGAACCAACAGTTGGATTAGACCCTCAAGCAAGACGAAATTTGTTAAATTATATCAAAAAAAGAGTGAAGGCTGGCTTAACTGTTTTTTTTACCACTCATATTATGGAAGAAGCAGAATATTTGTGTAACTATACAACAATTATAAATAAAGGACAAATAATTGAGTTTGACACTCCAGAATCATTAAAACAAAAGTATGGCAAAGTTGAAAAAATAGAATTTCATTTACATAATCCAGTTACAATAACTTTATACAATAAATTAAAAAATGTGTTATCTAAAGGGGAACAAATAGAATATAATCAAGATATTGTAACTATTACATTCAATTCCAATCATGAAATTTTAATAAAATCTATTAAAATATTTTTAGAAAACAATTTTGTCATAAATAAGATATTAATGAAACCTCCTACGTTAGAAGATGTTTTCCTTAAAATCGTAAATAATGATCATGAAAATAAATAATAAATTATATTTTTATTTTATTTATTGATTTTATTGCGAAGCTAAAAGCTATTGTAGTAATAAATGAAAGAATTATTACTCTAATATTTGTTAGATAATTTATTTCACTAAACATTGCTTCTCTAATGATATCTACTACATGCGTAAGAGGATTGACATAAAATATCATTTGTAGTGGTTCTGGTATTCCATGATTAGGATAAAATGTTGAACTTGCAAATGCAAAAAAAAGAAATACTCCATTAACGATAACATTAAATCCTTCATTACTCCTTAAGTTACTTGCAATAATTATAGCTACAGAACCAAAAAAAATCGAACCTATTATTAAAGCGAATATTAAATATGGAATCGTTATTGCTGTGACTATTACTTGATCAAAAATTATAGGAATTCCTATTAAAAAAATAATAAATGCACTAGAAATTCCTATAAGCATTATCGTTAAAATATTACCAATGGTATATTGTAATCGAGTAAATGGCATAGTCAGGATCTGTTGAAACATACCATTTCGCCTATCATTCCAAATTATACTTCCAGACACCGTACTACTATTCATTATATTAAATCCAATCATACCTAAAGCCAAGTATGTAGTATACGACGTAAATGAATTTCCAATTATTATATCATCTCTGCTAATTAATGAATCATATGCAAATCCTGCGATAAAAATATACACTATTGGAAAGATAATTTGCCATATTAGAAAAACCTTATCTACTGCAGCTATTATGTTTCGATAAACTAGTGATATTATAGAAGATGGCATTAATTCTTTCCAACTTTAGTTATATATTTGACTATCTTTTATATATTATTAATTGTTCTTGACATTAATATTTGTACATTTTGTTTAATCTACTATTTTTATAACGTATTATGATTACTTTTATTTGTATAATTTTAATCTAAGTAATTCATATGCTTTTGCAGCATCATAATCATTTAGAATTAATATTATCTCATCAGCTGCAAAAAATACATTATGTAATACTATGTTGTTATTGTATAGTATATCTGAAACAATCGATAGAAGGTTATAAGCTTTTTCATAATCATTCTCTGGCCATGGACATGTGATATTGATCATAGATATGCCTTCTTTTATTTTCCCTGGAATTTTGTTTTCTTCGATCAAAATCTTTTTAATCGGATTTATATTTTCTGTAAATACCTTTATTTGATTCTTTGTTTGGAAAATATTGAATTTTATGTCAAATTCTTTTCTAAGGAGCGATAAAATATTTTCTATATTTTTCATACCGAAATCAAAATCAATGTCTATTATGCTACCTGTTAATGAAATTCTTGTCCCTTCTAATAATTCTACATCTTTGTTTGCAGCTTTCTTATCATCTATATCTTGCTGAATTTGATCTGCTAGTCTCTTAATCGTTACAACTATGGTATTAAGATTTACCTCATAATTAGTAATTTTTTCTATTTCTGGTTTTATTCTTTGTGCTAATGATGTATAATTTGCAATACCTAGTTTTAATGAATCTGCATAAGTTTTATTTGCTAATAATATTTCCTTTATTATCTGTGCGATTGGTACATGAGAATACATATATTATATTACAATATGTTATATGTATTACATAGATTAGTATTTTTCCATTTGAAATATATAATTAAGAACTTTTAATTTTTAATATTAATTACTTATCTTTTTTACAGCATCTTCCTTTTGGAATATCAAGTCCATGTGGACATTTTCTGGGATGACCCAACATTTTACATAATGCATCTGTAAATTTTGTTTTCATATGGTGTTCTATCCCGCACACTATTTCTTCGTCTATGTCAATTTTTAATGCATCATTCATCATTACTTCCAACAATCTTGTATTTCGAATCATTTGTTTGCCTATTTTTTCTCCTTTTTGGCTCATCTGTACAACATTTCCCTTCTCATAAGATACTAAACTAGAATCATTAAGTTTATGAAGCATCTGAACAACTGATGGTTGTTTTACATTTAGTAATTTTGCGATAGAACTAACTTTAATTTCTTTGCCTGTTTCCTTAATAAACCATATTGCCTTTAGATACATCTCTGTATGTTCTAATTCTGCAGTACCCAAGTACAAAGTTTCTTCATTTAAAATATCCATTGATGCTATCAAATATTTATTGTTAGAAAATTCTATCTATTAACTTTACCTTCATACTTAAATAATATGGTATAATGCTAATTCTAATTATTTTTGTTCTTTAATTCAAAACTACCTTTAAATTTCGCATGTATTCTTGTACTTGTGAATGTATTCGATTGATCAAATTACAGTATTAGGATCCGGTATCATGGGACATGGTATTGCACAAGTGTCTGCAATGGCAGGATACAAAGTTATACTGAGAGATATTGAACAATCTTTCTTGGATAAAGCCATGAATAAAATTACTTGGTCTTTAAATAAGTTAACTGAAAAACAAAAAATAACAGAATCTGAAGCCAACAATATTCTTAGCAGGATTACTCCTATCGTTGATATTCAACAAGCAATAAAAAATTCTGATCTAGTTATCGAAGCAGTTCCTGAAGATTTAAATTTAAAGAAGAAAGTTTATGATGAGCTAGAGAAATATTCTGATGACCATGTAATTTATGCATCCAATACAAGTACATTGCCAATTTCTGAAATGTCCGCTTTCACAAAAAGACCTAACAAGTTCATTGGAATACACTTTTTTAACCCTCCACAATTGATGAAATTGGTTGAAGTTATTCCAGGAAATAAAACTGATGATGAAATAGTTAACTTAACCATAGATTTTGTAAAGAAAGTTAAGAAAATACCTATTTTATGTAAAAAAGATGTTGCAGGTTTTATAGTAAACAGGATCTTTATTCCACTAGTTCATGAGGCTGCTCATTGTTTAGATAGATATACATCCTCTCTGGCTGAGATCGATTCATCTTCAAAGTATGGAATGCATTTACCTATGGGGATATTTGAGTTAGCTGATTATACTGGTATAGATGTCATACATAAAGCAACGAATGAGATGTTTTCTAGGGATAAAAAAGTCATAAATCCACATCATAAAATTCAAGAATTATATGAAAATAAAAATCTCGGTCAAAAAACAGGTAAAGGTTTCTATGAATACAAAAAAGATAATTACGAACGTATAGAGCTTTCACAAGATTTAGCAGCGAAATTCGATCCATTACCATTAATTGCAGTAGCTGCAAATAACGCTTCTTGGCTTATCTCTAATGACGTATGTACACAAAATAATTTAGAACAAGCCCTTCAGTTAGGAATGGGATTCAAACAGGAATTGTTTAAAACAGTTAATGATGTTGGTATAAAAAACATCATAAATACATTAAACGAATTAAAAGCAAAATATGGTAACTTTTATGAACCTGATAAATATCTAATCAAATTAAATAACGACAAATAATAATAACAATTATTTTTTTATATGTACTTCATTTGGTAATTTTTTTTACAGCTTCTTTTGGAGTTCTTGCAGATAATATTCGTATTCTCTTTCTTTCATCTAAATATTTACCAGCATATTCATTTGCTATTCCTCCACTTCCTTTTAAGACTACTATTCTCTTTTTTCTCATATATCCTACAGATACTTCATTTAAAGTACCTACTCCTCCACCAACAACTATTATTCCATCTGCAGACGATGCTACTATAAAATTTCTAGCTAGACCAATACCTGAACAAATAACAATATCACAGTATTCATTTGCATATGAAAAATCATCTTGAGGTATTATACCTAATGTAAAACCATTATTCTCTTTTGCACCTTTACATGCAGCTTCCATAACTCCTCCCAGTCCGCCACATATCAATACTGATCCCGAATTTGCTATTTCTTGACCAACTTGAAATGCAACATTCCTTGCATTTTTCGTACATCTATTTTCATTGTATCCTATTACTGCTATCTGGAATTTCCTCATCTTTTTAACAATATGATTACATCATATATCTTATTTTTAAACTTGCACAGAATAATACTAAATTATATATAATCATTCATTTATACAAGTAATTTTATTTTTATAAATTTAAATAATAATGATAACAAGAATAATTTTATAATTGTTATCATTTAGTTTTATAGAAATAAATCATAAATAAATTAGCAAAGTATTCTTAAGATTTATTGTCAATTGTTAGTTTAATATAATCAAATTTGAAAAATATAAAAAAAGTGGTTTACAATATTTCTATTATAGATATAAAAAAATTTATCCAGTATAATACTACATTTTTATTAGTTTCACATGATGACAATTTGATATTAGATAAAAAATTATTCTTAGAAACATAATATAGGTTATAAATCTAATATATAAAACTAAAAAATTATAGTAAATAGTAACAAAAATATTCAGTTAGTAATTTTACTATTTCCAAGATAATTGTATATCTGATTTACATAATTTGTAAGTTAAAAAAACATTTCAATTATTTTTTGATCTAGGCAATCTAAAAAGAACTATCTTTTTTAGTACTATGATATTTATTTGATTGGTTATAGATCTTCTAATATAGTTAAATAATTTATATCAAGTGACAATAATCTTATTTTTTGATAGTGTATATATATCGTATATATTACTTCATTTCATTATGAATTATAGAGTAAAAGATATCAGTTTATCTGGACCTGGAAAAAAGCGGATTGACTGGGCACAATCTCACATGCCAGTACTAAATTCTTTAAAAAGTAAATATGAAAAAACCAAACCATTGGACGGTATACGTATAGCAGGCTGTCTTCATGTTACAAAAGAGACAGGAGTTTTAATACGAACTTTAAAAGCAGCTGGCGCAGAGCTTTCTTGGTGTGGTTGTAATCCATTAAGTACGCAAGACGATGTAGCTGCTTCACTTGCAGTTGATCATGATATCTCTATTTATGCTACCCGTGGAGTAACAAAAGAAGAATATTACGCTGATATTCATTCTTCTATGAAAATAAATCCAAATGTTACCGTAGATGACGGTGCAGATCTAACAGTAGAGATTCATAATGCTATTTCATCTTCTTCTCCTTCATACGATTTTAATAATCTATATGGTGGAACAGAAGAAACTACTACCGGTGTAATCAGATTACGTGCTATGGAAAAATCTGGTCAACTTAAGTATCCTATTATTGCTGTAAATGATGCTGAAACTAAACATGATTTTGACAATGTATATGGTACTGGTCAATCAGCATTAGATGGAATAATTCGTGCAACCAACATTCTCATATCTGGTAAGAATGTAGTAGTTGCAGGATATGGTCATGTAGGAAAAGGTATTGCTAAACGCGCTTCGGGGTTAGGTGCAAATGTCATTATTACTGAAGTCGATCCAATATCTGCATTAAAGGCAAAGCTAGATGGATTTTCTGTAACATTTATGTCTCACGCATCACAATTGGGTGATCTTTTCATTACAACTACTGGTTGTAAAGATGTCATTTCATTTGATAATATGTTAAATATGAAAGATGGTGCTATTTTAGCAAATGCCGGTCATTTTAATGTAGAAATAGATGTAAACACATTAGAGTCAAAATCGGTTAGAAAAGATTCAATAAACGAACATACTATGATGTATGAATTATCTCCATCCAAAAAAATCTTCTTAATTGGTGAAGGGAGATTAGTTAATCTAGCGGCAGCAGAAGGACATCCATCTGAAGTTATGGATATGAGCTTTGCTAATCAATTTTTGTCAATCATAAAACTTTCATCAAATGAAAAGAAACTCAATAATGTTGTTTATAATATAGATAAAAGTCAAGATCAGGAGATAGCAATGGCAAAATTAGAATCTATGGGAATACAAATAGATAAATTGACTCCTTCTCAACATGAATATTTGAGTGGTTTTAGTGAAGGTACGTAAACATATTTTAGTAAATAAATAGTAATTCAACTGTTTTTTATATGTGGATGGATGGGTAGTCTAGTCTGGTTATGATACCTGTCTCACACACAGGTGATCGAGAGTTCAAATCTCTCCCCATCCATTTATTTACCAAAAAAAAAATTAAAAAAAATGATATTAACGAAAGAATAAAAATCCGCAGTTGAATTCTATCAAATTATTTTTCTTATTGACATTATCTTTATAGGATTAATATTTTAATATTCTATGTAAATAAGTTCATAATTTACTTGCTATATCCACTACCAAATTTTATAAAGTTAGTGTTACATTTGGTCTAAGATCATATAATAATCCACCTTTACATGCATACACATACTTTTCTTGTACACTTTCAGCACAGATCTCATATGGTGCATTAAATGCTTCATTAAACTTAAATTTTAATAAAGTTTGTGAATTATCATCAATACTTCTATCATAAAATTGTTCTTGAACTATATTTTGAGATTTTAATTTAACTTCTATTGTTTGTGTACTAGAATCTTTAACAATAATTCTAGCTTTCAACAAGAAATAATTATCAATATTTTCATTTTCGAATGCTTGAGAAAATGCCAAAGGAATTGTAATTTCCGAATAAATTGCCATTATTACACCTATTATTGCTATAGTCGTAATAAGCATAGAAAAATTTATTTTCAATCTTATAAATATAAATAATATTTGTAGTATTTATTTATTTTTAAATCGTTTTGTAGTACTTATTTAGTATATAAATAATACTGATTAAATCAATAATAATTA
This sequence comes from Nitrososphaeraceae archaeon, assembly GCA_050043595.1. Taxonomy (GTDB): domain Archaea; phylum Thermoproteota; class Nitrososphaeria; order Nitrososphaerales; family Nitrososphaeraceae; genus TH1177. Next base: position 37,129 of record JBNAIF010000257.1, read on the forward strand.
TATGAATATTTGTTGTTTTTTATAACATCTTGAAATATTATAATAATTAAATATTAATTTTATCAATATTAATATTATTTATTTTTAATTTTTAGCAATTTATCTGAAATCAGTTTCGTTTAATCAGTTGACAAAGATTATGATAAAAATGATAAAATAATAATAAAAACAAAAATAGATCATACAATATGCAAAAATATTGAAAATTTTCATAGAATAAAAATAGTTGGATATCTTAATGCAGAATTCCAAATCTGATATGTGGACTCCAATACTATCTAATTTCGTTCAAATAATGCAGATTTCAATTTGATTTTAAATTTAATAAAATTTATGAACTTTTTAGAGTAATAATGATGATGTATTTTTTGAGCATCTTTTATAAACAAATCTTAAGAATAATCCTATTTATTGATAATAAAATACCATTTTATGATTGCAATGAATGACATATTGGTAATATTAATATAGATTCAGTTCACTTATTCTATACATTTAACAATACAAGTCTCTTGATTATTATAGTTCGAATAAAGAAAAAAGATTCTAACATGAATACTATAAAAATTGGTATCAAGATTTCAATATATAATGACAAAGATTTAGAATATATTAATATAGTATTAATTGTTAGAGAAAATAAAATAAAAACTATTAATGTAGTAAATAAATTATACAAAAAAGATAATAATAGTACAAGTAAAATGATCTATATAATATTTATCTTAAAAACTGAAATTGGAATTATATGTACCAGTTATATGTTCCTAGGATATAAAACATACGACTAATTTCCAAATCAAAATTCATAGTACAAAAAAGAGATTATTACATAGAGAAAGCAAACAAATGTGTGTTGGAAAAGGCGATAGTCATTAAAAAAGTCATATTTTTTCATAATTATATCATAATTTATTGTAATCACATGTTTATTTTATATGTCAATAAAGAATATTTTAATTAAATATCTTTCAACTAAACATATTCTTGTTATGCATGAAGAGTAACAGAATTATATTTCTAATTTTGTTTTTTATTCTACAATACTATTCTTTACTAAATAATATTCTTCTACGAATTAAACTACTTGAATATCGCTATCTTTTATCTATTTTTTTGGATTTATATACTCTTGAAATCAAAATTTATTTCATTTAATAAAAACCTAAACTTATCTATTTCAGATAATTTTATTAGATCATCCGCAGTATCAATATCTCTCATTATATTTTTTAACATCAATTCTATAATTTTAATTCTCAGATTAGTTGCGATTTTTATATGATTATAATAACTATTATTATCATAATAAGTATCAATTATTTTAGGAGGTTTTCTTAACATTATATTTGTACCATCTAATCGTTCTGATGGACATATAACTACACATTTATCATATTTATTTGATATCTTACAGATTCTATCTATATCTTCTACAGTCAATAAAGGAAGATCATGTGGTATTATAATGTCTGCATCAAAGTCAAATTCTTTGGAAATAAAGTCTGCTTGTGAAACCGCATAATTAACTCCATTATTATTATGTTCATTTATATAATCCACTTGATGGTCATATGCTATATTTTCAATTTCATTATCGTTAGAAACTATTATGATCTTTTTTATACATTCTGATTTTTTCAATTCTTTTATAGATGATAAAAGTAACAATTTTACTAAATTGATTCTTTGTTCATCGTCTAATACACTAGTTAATCTTGATTTTGCATAATCTAGATTTTTAACCGGTATTATAGCTAAAGTTTTCAATTATTTAGTTTATTTAATACAATTTTTGATAGCTTAATTTCCTCGACTTCATCTTTCATTATTATATTTGTAAGTGTTGTCTTTATGTCCAATTCATTAATTTTGTTAACTATATTGTGATCTTTATAATCTATTATTATCTCATCTAAAAATTTGGAATACCACTTTGCAATCCCATATGCAGAATTTTCTATTTTTTTTGCTTTCATATATTTACCCGCAGGTCCACTTATTACTTTTTTTCCAATTATCGGTGAGATTGCAATAATTTTATTTTTCTGTTTTATCATTTCTTCTCTGAAATCTTTTAATTCAATAATTGGACCTATACTTGTCACAGGATTTCCTGGGGCTATTACTATTAAACTTGATTTTTTTAATAAATTAATTGCCTCTATGTTAGATTTCGAGTTTTTGATATTTTTATAATATATGTCTTTTACTTTCTTTTTTCCATTATATTTAACCCAAAAGTCTTGTATATGCATATCATCTTTATCAGTTTTGATTCGAGTTTCTATATGGTCATTTGTTATTGGAACTATTGGTATTGTTATGCCAATCTTTTTTTGTGTTATAAATTTTGTAATTTCTGCTAATCGCACACCTCTTTTTAATAGATTTGTTCTCACAATGTGAATTACCAAATCTTTATCCCCCACCTTAAACCATGTTTCTTCTCCAATCTTTTCCATAAATTTTAAAAAATTAAATGAATCATCATTTATTCCCCAACCTTTTTCTTTATCTAATAAATTTGATAAACCATAAGTTATTGTATCTATATCAGGACATATATATAATCCATTCCACCAAAAATTATCTCCAACATTAACTATGACCGATAGTTTTTTTGTACATTTCGATAATCCCCTAACAAGTTTAACAGATCCTGTACCACCAGCTATGATTGTGATCAATCTGTTTATATTAATATAATGGATAATTTCTTTTTATCTTCTCTAATATGTTCTCTTAATTCATTTGACATTCTATTCAAATTATTTAACAATTTTTATTAAAATTATGTGTAAATTTATCATTTCTTTTTTTATTTAAGGGAAGGCTTATATTATTCAATATTAGATTTTTGTTGTGAATCAACAAAAGTTTATTGCATACTTCATTATGTCGTTAATAATTTTTCCGGTAACTTTGACACAAGTATTTGCGTCACAGATGGAAGCAGCACTATTTCCTACACTGTCTGAATCCACTCCAGTTTATACTAGTATAAAATTCGTCACTATAAATTATGAGCCTGGAAGCGAACTATCACAAATCTTTAATGGAGTTGCTGAAGTATACACAATTAATATTAATTCTACTACCGATGGAATGGATGATGTTTTAAAATCAATTAATAATGTTATTTTGAGAGAAAGAAATAGTCCAATACAAATCCAGGATGGAGATATAGCATATACAGCTCAAATAAGAGGAGATGAAGATAGTGCATCACTATCTTATAAATTAAAATTTTATCCCACAATAACTAACTTTATACTTCCAAGTAATGGGACTGCAGATGTAATAGATTTAGATTGGAGAAGTTTTAAGGTAAATGAACCTCTTGTTATAAATACACCTGAGTATCAAAACTTTGACATTAACTCTCCTCTGGGAATCATTGAACAAGAATTTCCTGACGCCGCGCAGAAATTATCTACATCGGAAGAATTAACTGCGGTTCTAAAGTCTCCTTTGCTAGATTATGAAGAGTTAGGAATGCCTATGGATAGATGGCACTTTTTATTTGATCCTACTGGAAGTCAGGCAACTGCCGCTGGTGTTTTTGAAGAAGTAGGTGGAGTAAATGTAGTATCAATATTTTCATTAGGTGAAAGCAGTTTTAGAGAAGGAACACATAGTGTCACAGAGCAAAGTGCAAATGATCAAATAGAAGGTTCTGATGTAAGTATAAAATCTACGATACCTCCACCAAGTGGACAGATACAGATTGGTGGTTTTGCAAAAGTACAGCAAATAGGAAATGCAGAAGTAGCATTTGTAACACCTGATGCTCCACAGGGAACTGTAACCTCTACTGGAGGATTCCCAATTCAAGTTCTATTGGTTCTTGGAGGTATGATGGGTGCAGTGGCAGTTCTTGTCTTGCTTAAGGCAAGAAAATAAATTTTTTTCAATTATTTTATTAAAATTAAAAAGTAACTAAAATTTTTGTATAAATATAACTTTACATATGGTTTTAGTTAGTTAACTATATTAAGTCTTTTACATGTTTTCAAAATATGAAAGCGGCAGTTTTCAGAGAATATAATAAAGATCCTACAAAAGTAGTAAATATTGAAGATATTGATACTCCAAAAATAAAACCTAACGAAGTACTGATCAAGGTAGAATCTGCAGCCTATAACTATAATGATTTATGGGCAATATGGGGCGAGCCAATAAAAAATCCTCTTCCGCATATCTCAGGGAGTGATGTAGCTGGTACTGTGGTGGAAGCTGGAGATGATATTACTAGATTTAAAACTGGTGATAGAGTTGTTTCTCACTCAAATTTGAGCTGTAGGGTTTGCGATTTATGTACAGCAGGAAAAGAATATGATTGTGAAAATAGATTAGTGTGGGGTTTCCAAACCGGACCACTTTGGGGAGGTTTTGCACAGTATACTTACTTGCCAGAAGTTAATGTAGCAAAATTGCCAGATAATGTTTCTTTTGATGACGCAGCTGCTATTTCTATGGTTGGGATGACAGCATGGCATATGTTGGTTGGACGAGCTAAAATAAAACCTGGTCAAACAGTGCTTATCATGGGAGGAACAAGTGGTGTAGGAATGGCAGGAATACAGATAGCAAAGCTGTATAATTGTGACGTAATTGCTACTGCAGGAAATCAAGAAAAAATGGACAAGTGTATAGAACTTGGAGCTGATAATGTTGTAAATCATAGAGAACCTGATTGGTATAAAAAAGTTAGAAAGATCACAAATAAACAAGGGGTTGATATTGTTTTTGAACATATAGGAAAAGCAACTTTCCCACAAGAAGTTTCATTACTTAAAATGGGCGGCACACTTGTTGCAACCGGTGCAACTACAGGATATGATTCTACTCTCGATCTTAGATATTTGTTCTTTAAAGGTACTAATTTATTGGGATCAACACAAGGAACCAAATCTGAATTAGAAGAAGTTATTTATTGGACAGGCAAGAACAAAATCAAACCTGCAATATCTACTATTCTTCCATTTTCAGATATGGTCAAAGGTCATACAATGATGGCTAATTCTGAGCAAATAGGCAAGATTCTTACTACTCCACAAAAACTTTAATTTATTTTTAATATTTTATTTTGTAACTGATATAATGGTATAATAATCAATTATGTTTCGAACTTTATTATTTATACCTGGAAATAATAAAAAATTTCTACTGAAATCAAAATCTCTTTTTCCAGATATCTTGTGTTATGATTTAGAAGATTCTGTTCCTGATAATGAAAAATCAATAGCTAGAAAATTATTAGTCGATACTCTTTCAGAATTTGGATCAAAAGAATTTAATTATTCCAATAATTCTAAAAAACCTCTTGTTTATATACGAATTAATTCCTTCGAATCTAACTTATACGATTCCGATCTAAACTCAATCATTAATACTGGATTAGATGGCATAGTTGTTCCGAAGGTCAATAATAAAATTGAATTAGATAAAATTATTTCAATTATAAATAATTTAGAAGAAAAGAGAAATCTTGAAAAAAATACTATCAAAATTATTCCATCTATAGAATCTGCTGAAGGTGTGATAAATGTATATAATATATCATGTGCAAACGATAGGATTCAAGCAATAGTTTTTGGAGTATTTGATTATCTCTATGATATGCAATTAGATTATGATGAAACCGACGATACCAGTTATAATTATGCACGATCAAAGATTCCTGTAGCTGCAAAATCAGCTGGAATATATGCAATTGATTCTATTTGGCAAACAATTAATGATCTAGATGGATTAAAACGTGATACTGAAGTAGCAAGAAGGTTAGGATATTCAGGTAAGAGTATTATTCATCCCTCTCATATCGATCCCGTTCATTCCATCTTTGTTCCAACAAATTCTCAAATCAAATGGGCAAAAAGAATTCTTGAAGTTGCTGAATTGGAAAAGATTAGCGGATCGAATAAAGGTGCCATCAAAGTGGATGGAAAAATGGTAGATGCTGTACATTTTAAACAAGCCAAATTTATAATTAATTCTTTAAACTCAATAGATTAATAAATAAAATTCATTTTTCAATTATTATATCATGAATTCTATTTTAGATTAAAATAAGTTTATTTTATCTTTTAATTTGAAAGTAATTATGGCAATATTGCCGATTGAATCTGGCCGTTATGGAAGCAAAGAGATGAAGTCTTTATTTGAAGAAGAAAAAAAATTACAATACATGTTAGATTTTGAAACTGCGGTAGCATTAGCTCAATCAGATTTAGGATTAATTCCAAAACATGCTTCTCAAGAAATCTTATCAATCAAAAAATCCGGTAAAGTAAAACTTTCACGTATTAAAGAGTTAGAAAAAATCAGTGATCATGATATTGGTGCTTTTATAGAAGCATTGAGTGAACAATGTTCACAAAGTACTAAACCATGGGTACATTTTGGATTAACTAGTAATGATATTATAGATACTACCACTTCTATGCAAATTAAAGAATCTTTAGAATTAGTAGAATCTAAAATTATGAAGTTAACATCTTTGTTGTCAAAGAATGCTATTCTATTCAAAAATCAACCTGCTGTGGGAAGAACTCATGGTCAACATGCAAGTATTATGCCATTTGGATTAAAATTTGCTGTGTGGGCAAATGAAATGACAAAAAATATAGATCGACTTAATGAATGTAAGAAACGAATTTTAATTTGTAAGACACTTGGAGTCATTGGCACTGGTTCTCTCATGGGAAAATATGCTCTTGAAATACAATCAAAAGTCTCTACTCAATTGGGATTATATCCTATTGAAGCCGCTACTCAAATTATTGCGAGGGAAAGAATGGCAGAACTTCAATTTATAATTGCATTAATTGCTTCAAGTTTAGATAAAATAGCAATAGAGATAAGAAATTTACAAAGACCTGAAATAGCTGAAGTTGAAGAATCATTTAAACAAGGTCAAATGGGAAGTAGTGCAGTTCCTGTAAAGAGAAATCCTATTAAAAGTGAACGGATTTCTTCTTTAGCTAAATTTCTACGCTCATTTGTTTCTGTATCGATGGAAAACATCGGTCTTTGGCATGAACGTGATCTTTCAAATTCTGCCAATGAACGCTTTACATTACCGCTAGGAATGATTTTACTTGAAGAGTTGTTAAACACAATGATAAAAGTAATTTCTGGATTATCTATTAATACAAAACGAATACGAGAAAATATAGATCTAACAAATGGTCAAATATACGCAGAATTTATACTTGAATTTTTAGTAAAAAAGAATATGCCTAGAATTAAGGCATACAGAGAAATTCAAAGATTAGCATTTCAATCAAAAAAGAATAATATCTATTTCTTAGATGCTATAAAACAAGATGAATTATTATCAAAATATTTTACTCCACAGGAACTAACCGCTTTATTCATTCCAGAAAATCATTTCGCATCATCTATTGATATTATTCATAATGTAGACCAGATAGTCAAAAAATACCTAAAAGATTAATATAATTGATTTTAATGTGGTTTTTTCTTTTCCAAAATATTTTTAATTTCAGAATTTCTTACTAATACCTTTAAAACATTTTTATGTATTTGGGAACCATATTGTAATGCTTTTTTAGGTCTCATGGATGATTCATTAGGAACATTAATTAAAACAGCAAGATCTCTTAAAATATGTTTCCTTAGATAGTCATCATTACCTTTTATTTTATTTTCTATGGGGATTTTTTTGGCAAAACTAATAAATTTTTTCGATAAAAAAGGCTGTTTAATTTGAATATCTAACTTATTTGTGATATTGTTAATCTCATTCATAAGGATATGTTCATTTTTCAATTTTTTGTCTATCATATTTTTAATCTCTTCTTCTCCATTATCGTAAATACGTCGGAATATATCGTATCCGCAAAATAATTCATCGAATCCGTTTGCTGTAATTACTAGCTCAAGTTTATTTTTTTTTGCTAACAATGAAATATAGTAAAATGCCAAACAATTTTCTATATGTGATATGTTATTGCAATGATTGTTTTCTAGAATAAATTTAAGATCAACTGCAAATCTCTTACTATCTATCTCCAAAATTTTATGGTCAATTTGATCTAATTGTAGTGCGATTTTTTTAGCAAATTCAATATCATTAGAATTTGGAAATCCTATTGTTAATAGAATAAATCTATTTTTCAAATTATTTTCGCAAATTTTTGATAATATTGTACTATCTATTCCTCCAGAAAAAGCTATTCCAAACTTTTTGTCCTGCATAATTAATGTGTTTTTTACTGTTTGATTAATCTCATCTAACATATTTTCAAGCAGCATTAATATTCTAATTTGTTTTGAAAATAGTTATTATAATTTTAGCTTAATTAATATTCTTATAACAATGTCTGTCTATGCAATTTAATTTTTTTTTAGCTTAATTTCCAAATTTCGATTCAAATATTTCTACTATATTGTTAAAGAACAAAATTTCCTAATAAAAAATGCATTAATAAAAATTGAATCATAAATCTTTTCTCTTTTTTTACTAGATTGATCTATTACTTTTGGATGAACAATAACTGTTTAACCATGATCATTAGTATTTTTGATATCTAAATTACTTTGTGTGTTTATGATTGATAATAAAAAATTATTACTTTTTGACAATAACAATAAAAAATATTTCTTAATATGTAATTACTAAATTAACATCTTATGCTTTTTTTATTTGTTATCTTTGGAGAAGACTTGTCATCAACAAATTTCCATTCATTTGCTTTTTTTACTCCTTTTATCTCACACTCAGATATTTCAGTAATTATCTTTTCAACATTAGCAGACATTAGATTCTCAGCAAAATTAGCATGACCTAATCCTAATACATGTCCAATTTCATGTTTTATTATGTGTTCTAGAGTTTTTTTATCTAATGTATGACCATAAGCCTT
>JBNAIF010000258.1:0-4354 GCA_050043595.1 Nitrososphaeraceae archaeon
TAAATGCAATTCCAATTGTTACATATCATCGAATAGATACAAATAAGGACTTTGATACATCACGAGAACTATTTGAAATGGAGATGGAATATTTACACGAAAATAATTACAAAGTGATTAGAGTTGCAGACATTGAATATGATGAAAACCAAGAACGATTTTATGTCTAAAATGTTAAAAACTAGGTATTTGGCGTAAATACACATCTCTATAATCATCTTTTTTATGATGTAGTATTATAACCACCCGGATATAGGTTTAGTCAGAGCCTCACTCTCTTTGATAGTATGTCAAATCAAGAGTTGATTTAGATTCTGGACGATCTAAGAGATTATCTACTACAATATTACACACATAATAACGTTGATAAAACAATATTAATTTTTTTACAAATATTAAAATAGTGTTAAGATAAATTCATCTTTTTTAACAAATAAAACTATATTTTAAAACTTTTCAAAATTAACTTAATGATTTGAAGATGATCCATTGCATAATTAAATATTTTCGGTACCGAAAAATAATTAGATTTTAGGATTCATATCCGCTTGATCCCATTTACGATATGGATTCGCTTATTTAAAATGTATATTAAATATGTTACCAAGAATATACATGCTATAAAGTTAACATGGGGTCAGATCTATGTAAGTGGGTTCAATATCTTTTTTTCAGATAATTAAATCAATCTACAGTAGAAGTATTTTTTAATGATTGTTCAAAATTGTTTTCTTTAGTACTACTATATATTTTACAGCAACATCATCTGAAATAGTTTCTAGATTAACAATTTGACCATTTACGCTACCAAGAATAAAATTATGATTGTCATTTGCATCAACAATAACTTATACTTGTTTGTTGAAGAAGTAATATTTTTTCACCAATTACAACTAAAAATTTCTTTTTTATTTTACCTGCAAGGCCTTGAAATTTATATTACTTCTCTTGTTACGATAAAATTCTAAAAGAATTTGTTAATTATTGTGATTTTTCAAATTGAAAATGAATTGAATTAGAAAAGAAGAATTAGATATTTTCATGTCTATACCGGCAGGTGATATTTTAAATAATTTGACTTTACTAATAATTACGAGTTTGAATATTGGAAAATAAACTTGAAGGAAAAATTGCAGTTATTACTGGTGGAAATAGAGGTATTGGCCTCGCTACAGCAAAAAGGTTTGTCTCAGAGGGTGCTTATGTTTTCATCACTGGTCGCAATCAATATGAACTTGATACAGCAGTATCAAATATCGGTAAGAATATTGTTGGCATACATAGCGATGTTTCTAATCTCGCAGATCTTGATCTATTGTATGATACTGTACGGGATCAAAAAGGCAGTATTGATATTCTATTTGCAAATGCAGGAATTATAGAATTTGCTCCATTGGGTGAAATTTCTGAGAAGCATTTTGATAAAATATTTAACATTAATGTACGAGGGATCATGTTCACTGTACAGAAAGCACTACCATTGTTTAATGATGGTGGTTCGATCATTTTGACTTCTATCGCTGGATTCAAAGGATCTAAGGGATCTAGTGTTTATAGTGCGACCAAGGCCGCAATAAGATCTTTCGCTCGCACTTGGACTGTGGACCTCAAACATCGAAAGATTCGTGTTAACGCTCTAAGTCCTGGACCAATTGACACACCTATCATTGACGGATTAGTTCGAAATCAAGGAGAAAGAGAACAATTAAAGAGTACTCTCATATCAGCTGTACCTCTGGGTAGAATGGGTAATGCTGACGAAATTGCAAAAGTTGTATCATTTCTTGCATCAGATGAAAGCAGCTATATAACCGGTATAGAACTATCAGTTGATGGAGGTATGGCACAAATCTAGGGTCATATACAGAGTAATTCATTTTAGAACAATTTTTTATAAAATTTTAGATCAATATTTAATTTCCTACAAGTAAGCAATAATTAAAAAAAATCAATATAATCCAATATTATACAATTCCTTTGTAATTAAGATTTCTTTTTGATGGTCTACAATTGGCCTAGGATAATATCTAATTGAATCTGATTTATTAGGGTTGTTAAATGATGACTTACTTTCATACCATTTATGTATTAGTTCTTTAGGAATTTTTTCTAGTTCAGGAATCCATTTTTTTATGTACTTACAATAAGGATCAAATTTTTTCTGTTGTAACCATGGATTAAATATTCTAAAATAAGGTTGAGCATCGCAACCAGTAGAAGCTACCCATTGCCAATTTCCATTGTTAACCGAAGGATCATAATCTACAAGTTTCAATGCAAAATACCTTTCTCCATATCGCCAATCTATATGCAAATCCTTTACTAGAAAAGAAGCTGTAATTAATCTGGTCCTATTATGCATAAATCCTGTTTCATTAAGTTCTCGCATTCCTGCATCTACAATTGGAAAACCTGTTTTTCCTTGACACCATACTTTAAATTTTTTTGGTTCGTTTTTCCATTTAATAACATTATTTTTATATTTTCCTTGAAATGAATCTTTAAAGACGAAAGGAAAATGAAATCCTATATATACAAAAAAATCTCTCCAATATAACTGCCTTAACAAAGGATGATTGCCTCCTAATTCTTTTTGTATTGCAAAGTATACCTCTCTGATAGAACATAATCCAAACTTAAGATACGGCGACAAATGAGTTGATGGATTCTCTAACAAATTATTTTTAATATTGTAATTATCATTTTTTTTAAATTTAATTAACTTTGATATTATATCTTGATACTTTTTTCTTGTTCCATTGAATTGAAAATCAAGCAATGAAGAATTACTTTGAAATATTTGGTTTTTTGATAACGTAATTTTAGAAAAGAAATTTTCGAGATCATCAACTATTTTAATATCTTTAAAATTATCTATTAATTTATTATTATCATAACTTGAAAAATTATTTTTGAATTTCTCTATATCCAACGAATTTTCTTTTTTCAATAATGGTTTTTCTATTGCTTTATTATAATAATGGGAGAATACTTTGAAAGGTTTATTATTTGAATTCAAAATATCTTCGGGTTCATTAAGTAGAATATCTAGACAATCAATAAAATCAACATCGTATTTTTTACAGATTTCAGAAATTAATTGATCTCTTTTTATACTAAATGGAGTATAGTCTCTATTAACAAAAATAGCTTCAATTTCGCTATCTAATTTTATCATTCTATCTATTATTGCTGAAGGATCTCCAAACAGACAAGTTAATTTGGATGATATTTTCGTCTTATTCGTGATTTCGTTTGATTCAATATTCTTTGTCGTAGTCTGATTACATCTACTTCTTAGATCAAATAGTGATTCTTTTAAAAATTTTAATAGATTAATTCTTTTTTGTTTTCGTTTTAAAAGAATATGTGGATCAATTGGCAACGAAAATGAAGAGTATGATGATTTCAATGGTGTTATTATATTACTATCTAAGATGAATATGCAATAAACCAAATCAGAATAATTCAAGGCATTTATTAATGCAGTGTTATCATCTAATCGTAAATCTCTTCTAAAAATAAATATACTTTTTTTATATTTTTGTTTTCCGTCTATTTTAGATCCATATCTCAATCGTATTTTTTTCCTATTGGATAATTAAAATTAAATTTAATCTATTTAATATTTTTAATCTATTGAATATTTAATTTAATTTTTATCTCTGCTTACTTGGAATGCCAGGAAATTACTATTTTGAAATGTATTATTTTTTGATATCTAACCATAAAATAAAGAATAGTGCCTAATTCTTGATAACTGAATGATAATTGATATAAATTATTTTAATGTTTTATTAATAGTGGATAAAAAAAAGAATAATTCAAAAAATATATTTTTAAAAAAATCTTTTGTTCCTTGCAATGTAAATATTTTATTTGATTATCATACACGAAATGGAGCTTTAGAAAGACTCATTCCTCCATGGAGTGGTTTAGATGTAATAGATAAAACAGGAGGAATTGATAATGATGATATTTCAATTTTTCAAATAAATCTAGGACATTTAAGATTCAAATGGATTGCTAAACATTCTGGATATATTCAAAATAAACAATTTCGAGATACAATGATAAAAGGGCCATTTAAAAAATGGATTCATACTCATTCTTTTTTATCACAAGGATTAAATGAATCTATTTTAGAAGATAAAATACAATATGAACCTAAATTTGGAAAAATAGGTTTAAAGTTAATTCAAAACAAAATTCAAAATTATTTAAAACAGCTGTGTATTTATCGCTCTCGTATTTTAGTAAACGATCTTTCTCTAGAAAAAATAGTTTCAGAAAAGGGAAAAAATATTCTAATTTCTGGCTCTCATGGATTGATCGGCTCTGCTCTAATTCCATT
>JBNAIF010000259.1:0-7917 GCA_050043595.1 Nitrososphaeraceae archaeon
GTTAATTTTTTTCCTAATTCAGATATAATACTATTAGCAGGAATGACAGAAAAAGCGCTTTTTCATCGACCTGGCATCTTAGTCGTAAAAAATGAAAATGGTGAATATGAATCGATAGAAGAAAAATTAAATGAAATTAATGAGCAAATAGAGAATAGAAAATTTGAAATCTCACAGACTACTGATAACGATAAAAAACAAGGTTTGAAAAGCACTATTAAATCATTAGAAAATGATAAAAGAGGCTTATTAAAAAATGCTAAAAAACTTATTGACTTATCAAATAAAATTCTTATTTTTTTAGATACTCCATCAGAACGACTTCTTTCTGGTTTACTTCCATTACTAAGTCACGATAGATACGAAATAGAATATGAATATGTTGACACTCATAATGGAATAAAAACCAAATCCAATGTATTAAGAGGATTTCCCGATGTTATAACTGCTCAAGCAATCGATTATAGTCATTATTCAAGATATCAGGAAATTCAACGTAGATTTATCATTACTAATCCAACTATGACACAAGAAAAATATAATGATGCCATAAATTTAATATCCAAAAAATGTTCATTGCCCGATTTTGTTTATCAAAAGGAAATAGTTAGTGATGATGAAAAGAATAGAGCACGCCAAATAATTATGGAATTGAGAGAACAAATACAACTACTATGCAGTAACTTGAAACCAGGAGAAAATAATGTAATAATTCCTTTTAATGACGTTGTCAAAGAATTACTTCCAAAAGAAAAATCTTTTGATATGACTAGAGCAAATAGATTATTTAATTTTTTGTCTTTTCTTCCTATGGTTTATTTTTCCGAAAGACCAAGACTTTTAATAAGAAAAAAAGGTGAACCATCATTACAAATTATTCCATTTACAGTTTTTGAAGATTTAATTAATGCTATTTCATTAATGGAATATTCTAATGGAGTAAGACGTTATGTTCTAGAATGGTATTATGAAGTATTTGTTAAAGCATATACTGAAAAGTCTAAACCTGATTCAAAAACAAATAGCAAAGGAGAAGAAATTAAAGAAGAAAGGATTGCAGTAACTTCAACTGATATTATAAAAAAACATAAAGAAATCCATAATGAAATTCTTTCAACAAAACAACTTTTGGAATCGTATTTGTATCCCCTACTAAATCAAGCCTATATTGATAAAATAAATAGTCAGATTGATAGAAGAGCAAAAATATATTTTCCTGTCATAACAACAAGAAAATATATTAATTTATTCGAAAATGAGAAATCGAATAATTTACCACGACAAAAACAAAAAATCATTGTAAATTCTACAATATATCCTTCAAAAGAATATATAATCTCTAAAATTCAGCATATTATGGGATATTATTCTGAGGATGATTATATTGTAAAATTAAAAAATCATAAAGATGAAGAAATATCTATTGAAGAATTAGGGAATAATTATTATAATAATGGTAATGATTATTTTGAAATAGACGATAAATGTAGTAGGGACAATAACAAAATTGATTCATCTGATTTAACGAATACTTCAGATTTGAAAGAAAATACTTTTTCCAGCAATTAGTTATCAGAAGAATATATGAATAACAAGAAAAAAGATAATAATTTAGATAATAATGCATCAAATAATAAGATATTTTCATCAAATATTAATAATTCATCTAAAAATTTATTCGAAAATGATAAAACGAATAAAATAATATATTCTAATAATAAAATAAAATGTCATTATTGTGATTTTGAATCAGTAAAAGAAGAAGAATATATTAAACATTCTGTAAATTTGCATAAAGGAAAACCAGCGCAACCAGATAGAAAATTGATCGAGTTAATGCAAGAAAATGGTGAAAATGTAGAGGTTAAAGGAAATAAATGGGAATAAAATTGATTAAACTTAACCAGATTTACAATGAAGATTGTCTTATTTTTATGAAAAAATTAATGACATACTTAATTGACATTATCATAACATCGCCCCCTTATAACATTGGAATAAACTATGGTACCTATTACAATGATAATAAAACAAAAGCAGAATATTTGGAATGGCTTGAACAAATTGCTAGAGAAAGCCTATCTGTTTTGAAAGAAAATGGTTCTTTTTTCCTGAATGTTGGTCACACGTCTAAAACTCCGTTATTACCATTTGAAATAGCAACAAAATTTGAACAAGTTGGATATAAATTACAAAATACAATAATGTGGGTAAAATCAATTTCAATTGATAATGAAGATATAGGGAAAAGCAATTGTAGCATATCTGAAGATATTTCCGTCGGTCATTTTAACCCTATTAACAGTCGACTATATCTAAATAATTGTTTTGAGTATATTTATCATTTTACCAAATCAAGAAATGTAAAGATTAACAAATTGGCTGATGGATTAGCCGTTCCGTACCAAGACAAAAGCAATATTGGTCGCTATTCAAACAAGGATAAGAGAGATAGAGGAAATATATGGTTTATTCCATATAAAACAATACAGATAAAGAGAAAACATCCATCAGCGTTTCCAATTAAATTACCAATGAATTGTATTAAATTACATGGATATAATAAAAATACAATAGTTTATGATCCATTTATTGGAAGTGGAACAACTGCTTTAGCAAGTATTGAATTATGTGTGAATTATTTGGGAACTGAAATTAGCAACGAATACGTAAAATTAGCAAAAGAACGGATAAATATGAAGTTTCGATAACAAAAGATAGACTTCTACCATTCATATAAATATGAACAAGATGTTAGTGTTAATACTAACATTGACACATTTGTGCCTAATCGTGAAATTATAAAAAATTTTGAGATGAAAAATTCAAAATGAAAAACAAATACTCTAATTTTTATTTAATTTATTAATGATTATATTTTTAACTAGAATACATATCATTTTATCTGCAATACAAATCAAAGATATTTTTGGAGCAAAATTGGTAAAAATCAAGATGGTAGTGTTTTAATTTTTGATATAAAAAAACTAGAGAAATTTGAATCTATGTATAGAGAAAATGAACTAGGAAAAGACGTACTAATTGAAATTACAGAAAAGATAGTACCTGACGGCTATGACGGCTCTAGAAGATGCGTTACTACTTCCAACAATGATTTAGATGCTAAAAAAGATGAAAATTTAATAATAAATAAGAATGATTCTACTCTAAAAAATGATAATTTTATAAAAGAAAATAATGAAACGCACACTGGAAATCCGTCAGACCCATGAGCCGTCATTGTCATCATTAAAATATTGTCATTGTATAAAAGAATTTTCTACCAGAGAACATCTAAAACATTCTGTAAATTATCATTCAAAAGAACTAGTACAACCAAACTAAGAATTAATCAAAGTAATGCAAGAGAATGGTAAAAAAGTAGAACCTAAAGGAATCAATGAAAGTAAACAAATTGGTAATACCATTAGGAATAAAATCGACTAATTGATTCAAACAACTTTAAATACTGACTAAATAGTATACCACCAATTATGGCAATTATTTCATCCTTAGTTATAGTGATGATTATATCTGTTAGTAGTTTCTTAATGATGGCAAGTGGAAAGGACATTATTATTAATAATAAACAAGTACCATTAGAACAACATATTCTAAACTTTGCATATTGCATGGAAATGGTATATTATGGAGAACTTGATTTGCAAACTGATTGTGACAAATGGATTAGAGATTCACTTAATCAACTAAAAATAATGGAATATCTTATCAAAAATATTTCTAATGACAGAGGCATTCACGCAATTGATAGAGATGGTGATGGTAATCCTGACCTTGCTATTACTATAGCCGATGCTTATAGTGATATCAATATCACTTATACTGATGATCTTACAAAAGCAACACCTGAATATATTTACTATCCTGATGGTAAAAAAATAAAGTTAGACACACATTTAGAAACATTCTTTAACTGTGAAGAAATGAAACATAGAGGGATATTGACAAGTAGCATAGATTGTAATCACTGGATAACAATTAATTCAAATATTCTCGGACCGTATACTGATTTTTACATTTCTAAACACACTGGAGAACTAGATACAGAAAATGAGAAAGTAATACCATTTGAAGCATTAACTAAGAACTAATAATACTACATTTATCAGTTAATTATTTGCTTATTGTCTACAACTATATGACATTTTAAATGATGTTAATAAATTCACTCATTTTGAGATATGTATTTTTATTAAGATAAAAATAGGTAAAATATTTTTAGAAAGAAATATGTAATCAAATGAAAAGTCATCTCATCATGTATACGTTTCGATATGTAAATTAGATTTTTACTTCTTTTTGACAAATATGGAATAAGAATTAAAATGGTGACAACTTGTCACCATTTTTAAACAATGTTTTTACAAAAGACCAAAATATTTAAATACATATTTTATTTTCTTATCGATTTTGACTTTCGAATGCAAGCATATTGTTTTTTATATTAAAATAAAAATTCAGAATTTTTAATGTAAATTCAATACAATTAATAAGAAATCCATTTAAATCTATTGACTTATAATATAAAACCAGAAAATCAGACAGAATTTGAAGAAAGATGTTCTAATTTTATAAATAAACTATTACTTGTTATCAAAAAGTAGAATTGTTTTTGCAAATTTAGTTACAGAATTGATTAAAATTCTATAATAATAGCAAAAGAAATAACTAAACTAATGTTACAAGCATTACAGGATATAGGAGCAAAAGAAGATTATATTTATTTTGAAGAATATTTTCAAACTTATATAAACAAAAAAGGAACAAAATCAAGAAAAAGAGGTACCGAGAAATATTTACAGGATGTTAGAGTATTTGAAGACTATAAACCATTCAAAATAGATTCAATTGAAATAAAACCTCTTTCTGTAGATCATTCACTTCCGGGTGTAAGTGGTTTTATTGTTCATACATCTAATGGTTCTATTGGATATACCCCAGATATTAGATTTCATGGGCGTAAACTAAAAAATAGTGAAAAATTTGTAGAAACTAGTAGAGAATCTGATCTAAATCTTTTATTATGCGAAGGGACAAGAATTAAAGAACCATCATCATCAACCGAATATAGCATAGAAGAAGAAGTACAAAACATAGTAAATAAAACAAAAAATCTTGTAGTTTGCAATTATCCTGCTAAAGACATAGATAGATTTTTATCATTTTATAATGGTGCTAAAGAATCAGGAAGATATTTAATTATTGACTTTAAACAGGCATATATTCTTAATTTATTTCAAACATCAGATAACTGGAAAAACATATTACCTAAACCTACAGATTCTAATATAAAAATATATATCCCAAAAAGAGGTTGGGGATTGATTGATAAAGATATTAATTTTTGGACAAAAAAATTAGTATTAGAAGATTACGATAATTGGTCCGATCCATTTATTGATTTTCCTAATGCTGTTTATTATTCATTTATCCGTGACCATCAGAATGATTGTTTATTTTATTGTAGTGATTTTCAAGTCCAAGAATTAATTGATATAAAACCAAAGGAAAATTCATTATACGTTAGATCCTCTAAAGAACCATTTAATGATGATATGAAATTAGATCATGAAAGAGTTAAGAGATGGTTGATTCATTTTGGATTACTGAAAAAAGAATCTGAATGGTATCACATTCATGTTTCGGGCCATGGGTTTAGGGATCAAATAAAACAAATAATAAAAAATACCCAAGCCAAACAAGTAGTACCTATTCATACTGAAAATGAAGAGTATTACACAAATTGGCATGATAATGTAGTTAATGTAACTATAGATAGTACAATAGCAATTTCTTAAAATTAAAAAAACATCTTTGGTTAAAAAATAAAGAGATTAAGTAATTCGACTTTTTTAAATTATTTATTCAATCTTTAATTTTTTTATTCTTTCCATTTTCAACTGCATCGTGTTCACAATACACTCCAATTGAGATTCTCTGTATATGCACCAAATTTTTCCTAAGCAGTAACTAAGAAAACTTCATTATTTGCAAGCGTAGTTAAACATTGTTCTCATCTCCTTGTTTGTACTATTCTTTTTGCTCTTGTTATTTTAAATGAAATTATTGCTCTGTTTTTCTCATCTTTATTTTTATGAAGGACTTAATATTTGGTTTTGAATGTAAATTAGTCTTTGAACATTGTAAATTTTATAAAACCTTAAGAATAGAACTTTTAATAGATGAATAAAAATCCGAGATCTAGAAATATTTAATTGAGTATTCATGGTTTCCAAAAGATAAAATTATTTATATTACGATCCATATGATTTTGTATTGAAACACTTATTGCAAATTCATTAACTTCATAGAAAAATTTTCATTCTCTATCAATGATCTAAATAGATCATAATAATCAGTATTCAAATATTTTAAGATAATTATGTAAATAAATTATTTTAAATTTTTCAAATCATTTCTAAAATAATCTGTACTAATTAAATGATCTAAACTATGGCAATATCAAAATAGAAAAGAAATAATTGTTATATTATATCTCAAAAGTAATTGGAAATTATTTACACAAATTTTGTCAATTTATTTAAAATTAGCAAATATTATAAAAGAATATTATAGAAATAAGAAAGATGAAAAATATTTTTGTTACATTTGCTATTATTTTCTTGTTTGTATTTTCTATAGGGTTTGGATATACTCAACAAAATGATACAGAAACTGTTGATATTGAAACATTATTTAATAAAGGTAAAGAATTCTTTGAATCTGGTAAGTACCAAGAAGCATTAGAATTATATGATAAATTACTAAAAACAGAACCAAATTCATCTAGCATATTGGATGCTAAAGGAACTGTTTTATCTCATTTAGGCAAATACCACGATGCAATAGAGTTGTATGACAAAGCACTTGAAGTTAACCCTAATTCTACCAAGATATTATATAATAAAGCGTTAATTCTATATGAATCTAATAAACTACAGGATGCATTAGAATTATATGATAAATTACTAAAAACAGAACCAAATAATACTGACATTTTATCTAATACAGGAAAAGTATTTTTTAGATTGGGTGAATATCAAGAAGCATTAAAGTGGTATGACAAAGCGTTAGAGATCAAGCCAGATCATGTACGTGCATTATCAGGCAAAGGAAATTCGTTATATGGACTTGGTAAGTACCAAGATGCAATAACATGGTATGATAAGACTCTGAATATCGAACCAAATAATATCAATGCATTAGTAGGTAAAGGATTGACATTATCTAAATTAAGTAACCATCAAGAAGCATTAGAATTATATGATAAATTCCTAAAAACAGAACCAAATAATACTGACATTTTATCAGGCAAAGGAGATGTATTTTATTTTTTAGGTAATCATCAAGAAGCACTACAATGGTATGATAAAGCGTTAGAGATCAAGCCAGATCAGTTACCTACTTTATCAGGCAAAGGAAATTCGTTATATGGACTTGGTAAGTACCAAGATGCAATAACATGGTATGATAAGACTCTGAATATCGAACCAAATAATATCAATGCATTAATGGGCAAAGGATCAGCATTAATTGATTTAGGCAAATATTACGAAGCAATAGAATGGTATGACAAAGCACTAAAGATCAAACCGGATTTTATGTTTGCCTTATCAGGTAAAGGAGATGCATTATCTTATCTAGGCAAATATCAAGAAGCAATCGAATTATATGATAAAGCGTTGGAAGTAGAACCAAATAATACTATTACATTACATAATAAAGGATTGACATTATCTTATCTAGGCAAATATCAAGAAGCAATAGAATTATATGATAAAGCCTTAGAAATAGAACAAAATAATACTTCTGTGATATATAGTAAAGGCTTATCATTATATGAACTTGGTAAATATCAAGAAGCATTAAAGTGGTTTGATAAAGCGTTAGAGGTAG
>JBNAIF010000260.1:0-2549 GCA_050043595.1 Nitrososphaeraceae archaeon
TTAAAGCATTGGAAGCACATATGGACGGATTTTATGTTTCCAAATTAATTGATGTTTGTGACAAAGCTGATTTATTTGTTACATGTACAGGCCAAAAACATGTAATAAACAAAAATCATATTAAAAAAATGAAAGATGGTGCTATTCTAGCAAACACTGGACATTTTGATGTTGAAATTAATACAAATTATCTTTATAATCAAGATAGAAAACCAGAAATCATAAAACCAAACTTGGAATGTTTTAAAATCAAAATAAATAAAAATTATAATAAACATAAAAAAATTTATCTTTTGTCAAAAGGACGTGTTATAAATTTAATTGGTTCTGATGGACATTCTTCTGAAGTTATGGCTTTGTCTTTTGCAAATCAGCTTTTGTCTATTATTTATGTTGCTAAAAATAATAAAAAAATGAAAAATAAATTGTATAAAGTTCCAAAAGAAATAGACTATGAAGTTGCTAAATTAGCTTTATCAAATCTTGATATTAAAATAGATGAATTAAGTTTAGAACAAAAAAATTATCATAAAGAAAAAGTCACTTTTTAGATAAAAATTTTAAAAAAAATATATGTTGATTTTAAGAAAAAATTTATCTTAATTTAAGATACAAGTTTTCTAGTTATTAATTGCTAATACGAAGTTTTCAATAGTGCATTCTAGATTATCTCCTTGATTTATTGAATTACTAATAGATAGTTTTCAATAGTACATTCCAAATTATC
Source organism: Nitrososphaeraceae archaeon (assembly GCA_050043595.1). Taxonomy (GTDB): domain Archaea; phylum Thermoproteota; class Nitrososphaeria; order Nitrososphaerales; family Nitrososphaeraceae; genus TH1177. The sequence continues at coordinate 728 of JBNAIF010000260.1, forward strand.
TCCTTGATTTATTGTACCCGAACATTCATCGCTATAAATAACGCAGAAAAATATACCTCCGTCTTCTACACCTGTATTAAATGGTCCGCCACTGATCATAGGTGAAATTTCTTGACAATCGTCTGGTACTTCATCCTCTGGTATTTGTGGAATTGGAATTGGACCTCCAATTATTAGATTGGATGAAGCTTCTTCACTTACATCAAAAGAACCTTGATCGAGTGTAACTAATACACCATCGTTAGATCCAAGGAAGTTAGATGGATTTACGTTATTTCCAGTTACAGTAATATCAAATAAATTTGGTTCAAAAGCATCAATAATAGGTATTTCTATCGGAGAACTTATGCAGTCTACAAGTTCAGTTCCCGGTCCAGGTGAAATATCTACAAAACAGCCAGGTGTTTCCTTTGTAACATTTAGAGTTGCAATTTCTGTTCCTCCAAATTCTGCTGCTTCCATACAACCTATTATTACATCACCATTTTGCTCTACTAATCCCTGCCATAGACCTGTTACTTCGTCATTGTTGTCACCAGTTAAATGGGCATCTATTAAACCTTTAAAGGTCGTTACAGGATTTTCTTCAGAACATATACCCCATGCACCTTGTAGGTCATTTCCTTCATTTACATAAGCATTTGTTGCATTTCCTAATTCAAGTACTTGTTGTCCTGATTGACTAGATTGTGTTGACAAGTTAATACAGAATTCACATATTTCTAGGTCGCTTTTTCCAGTTGTCTCAGTTATTGCATCACATAATGCTACATCAGTTACTACTGCACCTGCTAAGTTAGTATTCTCTGCACATATTGTTACCGCAGAAGTTTGACAAACTTCTTCGCCTCCTGTAAGTACTGTTATTTCATTTCCTGGAATACCTAATGATTGTGGTAATGGATCATCATTTTGACATGTTGTTGTAGTTGGTATATTCAAGTTCAGGTCACATAATTGGTCTTCCATTCCTTCCATTACATAGAATCCTGCAAATTCAGTTCCTTCTCCACATTTTACTGCATCAGTTGTAGCGTTACAAAGTTGAGCATCAGTTACTATTGCTTCTGAGCCTAGTAATGTATCTGCTCCACATGCTTCAAATGGTAGTTGACATATTGCATCATCTACTACTTCTATTGTTTGTCCTGGAGTAAGTCCTAATGCTACACCTACTGGAGTAGTATTGTCACATGTTGGATATACTATATTACATTGTGCAGGGAATGCGTTGTCGTTCATTACGTATACGTTTGGTAAGTCTGTTGGTGTGTTATCCGGATTTAGTGCTGGACATTTTATAGCATCTGTGGGTGCATTACATAATCTCATGTCAGTTACAATTGCACCAGACATTGGGTTTTCAATATCTATAGGACACATCACTACTGGTGGTACTGCAAGATCACATGTAGCTGCATCTTCTGCTGCAACAATTACACCTTCTAAGGTAGTACCAACTTCACATTGGACTACATCTTCAACTAGTGCATCACATAATTGTTCGTTTGTAACTAGTGCACCTTCACCTAAGTTACTCCCTGCTTCACATGTAAAGAGTTGTACTGCTTCTGGAACTGACAATGCACATAATGCATCATCTACTACTTCTACTACTTGTCCTGGACTAAGGCCTAATGCCATACCTAATGGAGTAAATTCATCACAAGATTCATAAACTATGTTACATTGTGTTTCTGGGTTCATTACATAGACACCTGGTAAGTCAGTATTTTCTGCACATTTATTAGCGTCATTTGGTGCTTGACACAAAAGAAAGTCAGTTACTACTGCACCTGCCATTGGAGTATCAAGAGGACAT
>JBNAIF010000261.1:0-22579 GCA_050043595.1 Nitrososphaeraceae archaeon
AGCCAGTATACAATATTTGTCTACTTAAAATATCTTCACATTTGACAGTTTTTTTGATTGTATTTATGATATATTCAAATTTATCAATATGATTGGAAATCATTGGATAAGAATGTGGTCCTATTTTCATCAAATCTTTTGGGTTTTTAGTATCTTTCTTATCTGGAATATAGTAACTTGAAGGGCCGAATACATCATAAAATGCTTTTTCTGGATCATCGTTATCATCAAAATCAATTATATCATTTTCTTTCATTTTTAATTCCTTTTTCAAATTTTGACATACATTGAGGACACAAAAAAAATTCTATAGATGTGATTTTTTTATTGCCAATTTCAAATGTAAAAGTAGCGGCTTTGAAATTATTAGCAAATTTACATTTATTATTTTTATTATTTTTATTATTGTTCATTTTGTGGCTCATTTTCAAAATTTTTAGAATCTACATTCCTCAAAAATGCAGAAATTATATCGTCATAAGTTTGATCTTTTTTACCAACTTTTTTCAAAAGTCTTCGCGTTTTTGTCTTAACCAGGATTGTCGTTTTTGATCCCTTATTTTTCATACATTTACTATAATGTTAATATATAAACATATACTTCTTATACGACCTATATTACCATTATACTATGTCTATCTATATTGAAAAAAAGAAATTAATGCAATTACGCGATGGAATTAATGATATTTTAAAATCATCATATGAAAAAAATACAAAATATTATCAAAAAAATACATATTTTATTTTAGGAGAAAAAAAACAAGCATTATTTGATTTCATTCAAGAAAATCCTGGGACAACGAAAGAGAATATTGTTCAAGAATTTAAACAAGAAAGTAATATACGTAGGACATATTCCAGAGGCCCTGTATTTGAGGGATTAAAAGAATTAAAATCGCATGGATTGATAATTGATATACTTGATAAAAAAAATAGCCAAATCCATCATGTATTTGTAAATCCCAATAATGAATTATCTGAATTAATTATGAATCTAAATCACTTGAAAGAAAGATATTTTAAGATACTAACTAAATCAAGAACCATTCTTAACAAATTGAATAGTGATGAATATAAAAAAATTTTTTCTAAAGAAATCGATTCTTTCTCATTCAATTTATCAAATACTTTTTTCAATTTTTTATTTGTACCTTATAAATGGTTAATTATGTATTTTATTATCAGTGATCTGTATTTTAGGCACAATAAATTATACGATGAACAAACAATAACCGAAAGATATAATATCATTAATACGTGTTTACGCGATATAAAATATAAAATAAGTGAATTGTATTCTTTCGATAAAGAACCAGAAGGATATAAATTTCTACTTCAATGTTTAGTATCAGAATTTCCTGATTTTAATGAAGATATTGTTCGATTTCTAAAAATCTTCAAGCAATTTGACTTAACATTTGAGGCAGAATCATTGATGGATATAATTTGGAAAATTGTATATCCTATTATTGACATTTTTGACTTCGAATACGATCAGAACATAAGTTTTATACAAATAAAAGATTGGCGCGATTTAATCAATACATTTTATAAAAATCAATATAAATCAATGTCGTAAATTCATGTATTCATAAATTTGAATAATATATCTTAAAGTTCTCATTAATTTGAGCGGGTTCAAATCCCGCACTTCGCAAATAATAAGTTGTATTATTCAAGCATGTAACTTTTTAGGATTAAAACATATACTACATTCTTCACTTGAAAAAAGTTTGATTGAAAGAGTAATGCAGTATTTTAAAGATAGAACTGAAAGTTTTGATGATTATTATCATTGTATAAAATAATAATTGTGATCTAGTACACGTATACAATTGGATTACATTATTCATAACTTTCTACAACAATAAAATAAAAAATATATTTTCATTTATCAAAGGAGGTGAATTTATCTTAAGTTAACAGGTCTTATCAACTTATATATATGTTAAAGATCCTTATTCATCTTGACTGGTAGTACTTCATAATTGTACACTCTGAAGCCAATAGGAATCTTCCTCATTTTTCCACTTATTTTAGGCATATCTAGATTGACCACGTAGGAATATCTTAAATGTACTTTAATGATGTCTTATTAAATGTACTTGCGATCCAATTATGTTTTGGATATTGTTCATAGTATTGTCCATAGTTATTTTATGACAAATTCAATGACGGTACCGAATTCGGCATATCACGATAAGTCAAACCAAATACAACCATCGAAATATACATTCTAACAAGTTTCTACCTTGAATGCACTAGTCTTATTTCTCTATTACTAATGATATTCTTTGAAATTGGATGATTTTTCTTGACCAAATAAACTATATTCTCAATAACTACATCTATATATGATATGCGATAGATAGATGACAATACAATCAATAACCATCTTTTCTCTTGTTTTTGATACTTGTAAAGGAACATATTCTTTTTAAGATAAAAAAATAATGAAATTCTATTTCTCATTTGTTTAAACTGAATTAGGTAACAAACCATTCACTTACAACAACCTTTATTAGTTATGCACGTCTTATGAAAAAAATTGATGCAAATATATACAAAATACAATACACTTTTTTGCTTTTCTTAATTTTATGTGTGATCACGTTGATACCTTATATATTATCAAATAATCATAATTTATTAAATGAATCTTATTCCATAATAGATGGTAGCTATAAATATTTTGATTATGGAAATACTTATAACATAATATCAATCCAAGATCGATATTATGGATTAAGTAATATGATTGATATTTACAACGAACACATATCTAAATTTGTTATAAATTATGAACGATCTGACAAGTCAACAATATCTGAAACTATAATGGTTATACCAAAACCTGAATCAAAAAACTATTTTACCCAATCGCCTCTTTTTAAAGATAATTTAAAATATGATAATTTATACAATAAGAATAATCTATTATTAGTTGGCTCCAATAAACTATATAGTAATCCAATAGCCTATGATGGTAATGCTACTGTTGTAGAGGGAAAATCAGTAGAGATTCAATTGACTGCCACAGATAATAATCCTGATGATATACTAAGACTCATTATTGTTACTGACCCTTCTAAAGGTCAATTAAGTGAGATAAATAGAGAGGCTGGAATTGTAACATACACTCCCAATAAAGACATTGTAGGTCCTGATAGTGATAGTTTCACATTTAAAGTCAATGATGGTACATTAGATTCTGAGAATGCCACAATAACAATAGATATACAACCCATACCCAATAACCCTCCAATAGCCTATGATGGTAATGCTACTGTTGTAGAGAGAAAATCAGTAGAGATTGAATTTATTAATCATATTTCTGAATATCATTCTTCAATTTTATTCAAACCATTACAATATCCGATACGATAGTTTCATTCCCAATATCTTATGACCAAACAAAGAAAGGTTCTTTTAATTCTGAATTGAATTTCCTAATTAAATTAAGAAAATAATCGTAAATTGATTTGTCAAATATATGTACCAGTGAAATAATTAAATTTGTATCTTCATCTTTTACATCAATTACGTTTATCCTTTTCAAAATAATACAACATTTTATAGTTACATTTTATACATTTTCTTCTTTCCATCTAACGTGACAAAAATAATCCCTTTTTTTTGTTACACTTCTAATGAGTTTAACTGGACTAACCTCACGCATGAATCAAACGTGGTGTTATGTCAATAACTATCTAATTTCTGTTCCAAAATGGGTTATTACCTATTAAAAGATCAATATTAATAAATTTATTATACCTGATTTTAAAATTTACTATAAAATTTTTTAAAATATTTACAATATCTCAATCAAGATAAATTATTGGTGTTTTCTAATCTAATGATAAAAATTCTTTCGTTTCTAAAAAATTGGATAACTCATTCGAAACATGATTTGCAAATATTCCTAATATCTCGAAATCAGAAGGTTGAAGTTTCTTTTCACTGAACATGGCTACAACTCCTACCGCATTATTATTATAAATTAATGGATATCCTGCAAAAGATTTTAAATTTTCACTTTTAACCCATTCTGGATATTTTATTCTTTTATCATTTACAAGATCATTAGTAATAGTGGGTTTTTTAGTTTTAATTATCGGGCCTATCTTGTTTGAATTAATGGAAACTTTAGAAAATTCTCCATTAATGTTACTATATTTACCAGAACTAAAACGCAATATTAAATTTTTTTTAGTTTTATCTAACAACCATATACGTGCAAATTTTGCATCAAAATAATTCACTAATACATTTACAGTTTGATTTAGTTTCCTTGCAATACTATCTTGTTTTTTTATTTCATTTAATATTTTGTATACTCTGATCTTTTTGTCATTTATTTCAATATCTTCATATATTGTATATGGAAAAATCTTTACTGTACGTGAGTCATAAGATCTAAAATCTGCGATCAAATCAATGAATCTATTTATAAAATTGTTACTTTCTAATTCGTATTGTTCGATCGATTCAAATACAAAATGACCTATCCAATCAAAATCTCCTTGTAATCTTGATGCGTAAATACAAAATTGCGATTCCTCTGCATATTTTTCCAATCTTTCAATCAAAACTGATGATTTTCTTGAAAATTTGAATTTTAATATTATCACTTTATTTACCTTTTCCTCAACTAAATTTGGATTTAAAATCATAGAATACGATAAAATAATATTATTTTTTTCTAATCTCTTTAATCTGTATCTTATAGCTCTCTCAGTAATGTTATAACCAATATTTCTTAATTGATTTGTAATATCAATTGATGATGTACGCGAGTTTTTTCCAAGATTTATAAGAATTATCTTGTCTATTTCATCAATTTGCATATATTGATATAGATTTGTTTGTTTTTAACATTTCCTTTTTGGAAATAGTTGTATAAATTTTTAAATATAATAATCTTTTCATCTCTTGTTTTTATTGCCAATTTCGACATTTTTTAGTTCTCATTATTTCCGTCCTACTTATCTTTTAAATATGTTATTTATTATTTATGAAACAAAAAAATCAAGAATTTGAGAATGTTTATTTTGGATTAAATGAAGGAGATTCGTATGGATTATTTTGAAATGGATCGAGTTATCTCTGAATTAGTAAGATCATATGCTGCACCAAGTGCAACTACTTGGTTCAAATTAAGTCTTAACAAATCTCCTTCAGCATTTGAATATAGAAATAAAGTAATTGATTTTATAAAACATTTTGAGAATATTTTACTATGTTATCCTTCTAATCCTAGAACAGACATTTTTCGAAAATATGTAAAAAGTGAATTACGAAAAGAAATAAAGAATATAAATTTAGGAAATAATAAGGAGGTAGAGCGTAGATATCAATATTATGTAAACTATAATTAAGGAATAAAAAATAATGATTAATTATTATAAATTAGCTGTTCCTGGTATTTTTATTGCTTTGTTAGGAGGGGGGGTTATGGGACTTTTAGCCTTTAATTTTTATCCTGAAAAACATGTTAATATAAATATTGATGGTATATGTTATGAATTTTTTGATGAGGCTTTTTACGAATATCAAAAATTATCCGCTGATAGGGATATTGAAGTATTAAAACTTCAGCTTGGTTTAATACGTTCCAAAATATTAGACAAAACCGAGACGTTGATTCCGATTTCTTTTAGTGGGAATTTAGATAAAATTGATAAATTTATTCAACAATATAATATTACTGTATCAGAAAAGTACGATATTACTAATAACGATAATATTAAAAAAATTATTATAAAAGGAGATATAAAAATAAACGACTATTATGCTATATTAAATAATTTGACATATGCTGATCTTAATCCTTTAACCAAAACAATTGCAGGAAGCGTAGGAATAGAAAGAATAACTTATTTAACTGAAAATGATAAAAATATTCTTTCTACTTTTTCTCATAATTATATGGAAAATGGATTAGAAAAAATAATTATCAATAATAATAAAGATATCAAACCAGCAGAATGCAGAACCAAAATAGTTTATTGAAAAACTATATACGCTCTATTTCTTTCATAAAAATTTAACTGCATTTCAAATATCATAATTATTCTATTTTTGTATATTCCCTAAAAGTAATAAAGGTCTGGATATATTGTTTTATGTGCGTATCCATAAAAATAAAGATAATCCAAAATATATTTTCGTAACTGGAGGTGTTTTATCAGGACTTGGAAAGGGTATTATAAGTTCATCTACTGCTAAATTATTACAATTAACTGGATTATCTGTTTCTTGTGTTAAAATTGATCCTTATGTTAATTATGATGCAGGAACTATGAATCCCATAGCTCATGGAGAAGTATTTGTGACTGATGACGGTGGTGAATGTGACATGGATATTGGAAATTATGAACGCTTTCTTGATATTAAATTGACAAAAGATCATAATATTACTACAGGTCGTATATATTCAAGTGTTATTAACAATGAACGAAAAGGAAAATATTTAGGTCAATGTGTCCAAGTTATACCACATATAACTGATGCCATCAAAAATCAAATCCGATCTATTGTATATTCTACTAACTTGAATGTACTTGTAGTTGAATGCGGCGGAACCGTTGGAGATATTGAGAGTCTTCCATTTTTAGAAGCATTTCGACAGATGAATCTTGAAGAACCTAATAACACATTATTCATTCATGTTACTCTATCGCCAGTACTTGATGTAGTTGGTGAACAAAAGACTAAACCTACGCAACATAGTGTTCAAGAGCTACGTCGAATTGGTATAAGTCCTAATATTATTGCAGTTAGATGTCAAAATAAACTTACTTCCGATGCGATCCGTAAAATATCTTTATTCGCTAGCATAAGAGAAGATTGCGTAATTTCTAGTCATGACGTTAGTTCTATTTATTCAGTACCTGAAATTTTGGCGGAACAAAATATTGTTGATATAATATCTAAAAAATTTGGTTATATTAATAATTCGATAAAATGGAGAAATTGGAAGAATATTTCTAAATCTTTTGTAACCTATGATAGTGTTATTAATATTGCAATAGTTGGTAAGTATGTTTCTTTAAAAGATAGTTATGCAAGTGTTTACCAAGCACTATTTCATGCTTCGTCAAAGCTAGGTAAAAAAGTGGAAATCGTTTGGATCGATTCTGAAGATTTTGAACTAGGCAAAAAAAAATTATCCATTTTAAATAAGTATGATGGTATATTAATTCCTGGTGGATTTGGAAAACGTGGTTCTGAAGGAATAATAAAAGCATCTAATTATGCTAGAAAAAAAGATATACCATTTCTTGGAATATGTTTAGGTTTTCAACTAGCTATAATAGCTTTTGCTAGATATGTATGTGGTATAAAGAATGCCAATTCAGAAGAGTTAGATCCTGATACTCAGGATCCTTTAATTGAATATATGCCCGAACAAAAAACTATAGGAAAAATGGGAGGAACAATGAGATTGGGGAAACATAAAATAGATATAGATTCAAAGACTATAGCATCAAATATTTATCACAACAAAATTATTTACCGTAGACACAGACATAGATATGAATTTAATAAAAAATATCATTCCATAGTGAAAAAATTTGGATTAATTTTGTCTGGCAGTTCTGATAATGCTAAAAGAATGGAGATATTAGAAATTCCTACAAATAGATATTATTTTGCTGTTCAATATCATGCAGAATTTGATAGTCGACCAGGAAAACCAGAAGAAGCCTTTGAATCATTTATTAAAGCATGTATTAAATCTTGAGCTCGTATATTCTTTGTCTAGCATCTCTTAACGATGTTTTCTTTTTAACATACCCTCTTTTAACAAGATGACTTAATGATAATCTAATTGTTCTCTCAGGCAGTAACGTTTTCGATGTTAAATCTTTCTGACTTAATTCACCCTCATATTCTAATGTTTTTAGTATTAGCTTTGCACTAGGTGGCATGTTCAATAGATCTTCTGCTACTTTAACTTTTTTTGCTATAAGTGATGTTGCAAAATCATCTTCTATTAGTCTTACAAATCTAGCTGGGAAAGGATGTTTTTTGCATTCTAGACTTTTTTTAATTCCTAGTCTTTTTCCTCCATCCAATATTACCTCGCAGTGATATTTACTCATCAATTCTGAAATCTCAATAGTACTATTGTTTGAAGCAATTAAAGGTCTTCTTGTGTTGTCTACTGAATTAACTGAAACTATTCCAAAAACTTGAGAATTTTGTAATATCATTGGTCCACCTGCAGACATAGAATATGCTGTAGAACCAGTTGGTGTTGTTATTATAACACCGTCACTATTGTCATGCCATATGTCATTTTTATCTATTCGTAATATATGTTCCATTAATGCAGCGCTTTTACTTGGAAAAATAACTACATCATTTAATACTGGTTCTACTTCTATTTTATCTACCTTTACTGATAATCTTACGACTTCATCAATTTTATATTCATCTTTTTTTAATCTAGTAACAATTGTTTCCAAATCTGATATATTTATCTGAGATAAAAAACCTGTAGATTCAGTTTCATAAACACTTATTGTAGGCGCAGAAAATGTTACAACTTTATGAAAATAATTGAGCATTGCCTTGTCACCTCCTGCAATTACCACTAAATCCACTTCACTAGCGAGATGATAATCTGTTTCATTCATTACCCTTACACTGAATTCTTTTTCTAGGATATTTTTTATTTTAGAAACTAATGATATATCATTAGAATACGCACCAACGAGTGCTATTTTCATTTAATATGTATGTATGATATTTATCGCTAATTTAAAGGTAAATTTTTTATTTGAATTATTTGTTTAATTTGAAGAATTAATTTGACCTATTTTTTAGGAATAAATCAATATCATTAATATGTTATATTATATAATGTTGAATAAATTTATAACTCCGAATATCCGATTTTATATTTATTAGCAATACCAATTTCATAAAATCAAAACTAAATCTTAATTATATTTGATAATAAATATGATCCATATTTTATTTCACCAGAACATTTAAAGGATGGATCCTGAATAAACTATCTATGCCTAAAAAACGAACTAGCAGAGGACGAACAAAAGGTGGAAAAGGTAGTTCAGGAACTGTACATTGTAGTCAATGTGGTGCAATGGTTCCACGAGACAAGGCCAAAAAAGTAACAGGCAGAATCAGTTTAGTTGAACCTACTCTTGCAAAAGAGTTACGTTCACAAGGAGCGTATATTTCTCCAGCAACTGATGTTAAATTTTATTGTGTTTCATGTGCTGTCCATAGAGGAATAGTAAAAGTGCGATCAGAAGTAGAACGACGAGTTCATACCAGAATCAGATAATTACATTACATTATTCTTTTATTTCCTTAATTGTCTTAAATATTCTTTCAATTATTGTTATTACAGACAAAGCTATTATTATTATTACTGCATAATGTAATGAATTTTCAAATGGAAGTATTCCCATTACACCCAATATTAATATTCTTTCAGCTCTTTCACCAAAACCTACTCCACTTAAATTAACTCCTACAGCTTCGGCTCGAGATCTTGTATATGATACCATTAAAGATAATGATATTCCTAATAAACATAGAATTGGATCAACTATATTACCAACCGCCAATCCCATAAAAATTATTATTTCAGAAATTTTATCAAATGTGGAATCTAAAAAAGCTCCTTTTTTTGAACTTTTCTTGGTAACTTTTGCTACGCTACCATCAACTATATCAAAAAAACCAGAAATTAAAAGCAATATACTTCCGATCATAATGGCATTGGAAAAAATATCATAACTATTTGATGTAAAAAATAATGATGCTATTATTGCTAGACTAAAAGCAAAAAATGTCCAGAAATTCGCTGACAATCCAGTTGATGCAAACAGCAAACCTATTTTTTCAAGTAAAGGTTTTAAATTAATTCGAAATTTGTTCAGCAATAATGTATGTGTAATAAATAATGTATTACTTAAATTTTTTAATTTAATTTATTCAATATATAATATTCTTTAAATCTTTCCTCTTACTAATTCTCTTACACCTTGATCGATACATCTCACCCTGTTGTGGTTTTTGGGGCTCATCCAGATGATTTAGAAATAGGAATGGGAGGAACAATTTCAAAATTGACAAGTTTAGGATATGATGTTACATTAGTAGTAGCTACCTTGCCTAATTTTGTAGAATCAGATAAAAAAGAAGAACGAAAATTAGAAGCAATATCTTCCGCCAAGATTATGGGATGTAAAAATGTTGAAATTTTAGATTTATCTCCAGAAGAAATAATTTATAATAGGAATTTGGTCTCATTATTAGATTCTCTAATTAGTAAGCATCACCCTAAAACAGTATTTACCCATTGGACCGGTGATTCTCATCAAGATCATCAATTTTTGACTAAGGCAGTAATTTCTGCATCTAGAGATATTGATAATTTGTGTATGTATGAAACTACAATTCCCGGAGGATTAACGGAGAATTCTTTTCGACCACAATTATATGTAGATATAACCAAAACTTTAGAACTTAAAATCAAAGCATTAAAATGCTTCAAATCTCAATTTATTCGATGTGGTCCTCTATGGATTGATGCAATAATCGGAAGATCTTATTACAGAGGATATCAAATGAATTCTAAACATGCAGAGGCATTCGAAATAATTCGATTAACAAAATGGTAATTTCTTATAGTCTGTACAATTTTTTTTTATTAGTGATTATATATACTAATTTAAAATATTTATGGTTTGAAATTATTTCAAACTTTTTTTATATATGAATAGAAACAATGCTTGTCCACTTAATGCAATCACAACCGACAAAGCTAATCCTGTAACTTCAATTATTCTTCCCAAAGTTATCATTAACGAGATTTGTAAGATTTGATAAATAATGGCCCCTATTACTACACCTTTTGTATTTCCGTCGCTTAAGAATTTTGAATTAAACATATATGCTATCATCATTGGGATTATTCCAAAACTCATTATTCGTATAGCATCCAAGGATTGAGTGTATGTAGGAAAGAATATGTTTACTATCATAGGACTTAAAATAAATAATACTATAGCTAAGGTTAATGATATTATTATTCCAAGTATTCTTAGTCTAGTTTTTTTCTTTCCACTAGATTCTTCCGGAATTAAATATTGAAAAAAACTGATTGGAATCATTCCAAGAAACATTAGAAATTGAAATCCTAATTGATAATACCCAAGCATTGCATAACCAAAAATTGGTGCAATTATTAGTTTATCTAAATATAATAATAATGCATTAGCCATATTGAATGAATAGCTATGTAACGAAAATTTCATTTTTTCTTTAACTTCAACAAAATTTAAAGAAAAATTTTTAATAGATGTAAAATATTTGTAACTAAATATAAAGAACGAAATGGTAAAACCAATAGCTATACCTTGAACACCAATTAAATGATATAATATAAGCGATAGTACTAATTGAGAAGATCTTGCTCCCACGTTAATTATGGCATATTGTTTATAAGACTTTCTACCAAGTGCTTCATACAAACTCATCATCCAAAATGCCATTCCTACAACAAAAAAACTGAGGATCCAATCAACTTGTAATAGTATGATTCCTCCGATAATACTGGAAATAAGGACTATCTGGTTGGCTTGAATATGGATTTTCTGAAATCCTTTAACTATATGAGTCATGACTGCAGTATTTAATCCTAATAAAGAAAAACTAGAAACTAATGATGCTATTGAAATAATATAACTAGTTTCACCGTACTCCTCCACGGTTTGTATCATTGCTAATATTAACCAAAATCCCCCAGTTAAGATGGCTCCAAATACATTTCCAATGATGATAAACATTAGACCTTTGTTTGATTTCAGGAATTTTAGCAATACAACATCTCAATGAATTAAAACCTAGATGTTAATTAAAATCACGGTTTGAATGTTCTATATAATTTCACTATTTCATTTATTATATCTATATGATATTTTTAAATTCTTTTAATAATAATTTTTATATTTGCTTGTTATAAAATTTTGTTTACTTTTATAATTCTATGTGATTTGTACTATATATATTATCTATAAAAAATACAGTTCATTATAAATATCTAGAATTCTGTTTAAAATAAATGATTAATAATATTTTGAAAAAATTAAACTCTCTAATTATGACAGGGGCTGGTACGTGTATTAAAAGTACATTTTGGATTTCGAATTACTTGATTATTGTTAGAACCAAGCTTCCAAGTCTTCCAAAATTATAGGGACTATTTTTAAATAGTAGAATCAATTTAAAAAACTTTTGGGAGCAAATATTCGATGAAACTTTACCATAATTTATTTCGGAGAAATTCTACGATTATTGTAATATTTTTCTCATATTTAGTAGTGTTTAGTTTTGTTAGTGTTATCCCTGTTCAAGCACAAAATTCTACTTTTCTAACATTGACTGGCAAAAATCATTTTGATGTTGAAAATAGTGAACGATTACAACTTGAAAAATTTACAATTTCATCTTGGTTTCGAACAGATAAAACTGATTATGAAGATCCAGGTACTATAGTGAATAAAGGAGGAATGAATGATGATGATTCAGGTAAAAATATGAACTATGGAATATGGATTACCGAAGATGAAAAAATACAAGGTGGTTTCGAAACAGAAGATGGAGATAACTTTTTTGTAACATCACCAGAAAAATATAACGATGGACGTTGGCATCATGTACTTCTTACATATGATGGAAATAAACTTACACTATATGTGGATCAACAATTAGTATCAAGTATGACTACTGATAATGCTTCGCCTGATATCAATGGAAACCAGCTAATTAGGATAGGTGCCAATTCTTTGGAACTTGATAAATTTTTTACTGGTGATATCGACGAAGTAGTAATATGGGATCGACCTTTGAATGATGATGAAATTTCTGATATGTTTATTTTTGATGAATTACCGTTGTCAGGACAAGTAATTTATTTGCCATTTTCATCTAGTTCATCATTTTCATCTGAATATCATTTTTCACCATATCTCGATTTAGATGGAACAGAAAAGATCATTCAAGAACACGATGATGAGTTGTTTGATCTGTCTGAGTTTAGCTTGGTTAGTTGGTTCAGATTAGATCGAATAGATCATGAAGATCCTGGTGTATTTATTGAACGAGGTGGATTTGATTCTGAAGAACCTGGACATAATCTAAATTATGGATTATGGTACAATCCTTCGGAAACAATTCAAGGTGGTTTTGAAACATCATTAGGTTCAAATGTTTTTATTTCTTCTCCTGGTAAATATAATGATGGACGTTGGCATCATGTAATTCTTACTTTTGACCAACAGGAATTAAAATTATATATTGATGGTGATCTAGTTAATTCTAAATTAATTACTGGATTCGGACCAGATATAAATAGTGAAGAAAAAGTAACAATAGGAGGATCCTCTGATGATTCTCTATTTTTTAAAGGCGACATGGATGAAATCAGAATATTTGATCGAGCATTAACTTCTGATGAAGTAATACAGGCCTATAACGATAATATTTATAATTCGAATGGTCAATTATTATATCTACCATTTGGTCAGACCGATCAAGATCGTACTGACACTGGATCAGGTGACAACGCTACTGACACTGGATCCGATATCAATGTAATAAATAGAGCTGGTTTTCTTGTTGTGGTAACAAATGTTATTAATGATGATAATGGCGTAAAGACCTCTCAAGACTTTAGAGTACATATACTGAATAGTTCTGCTCTGCCTTCTAGTTTTAAAGGATCTCCATCGCCTAATGGACAAATTGTTGCAGTTGAAGAAGGAATATATACAGTTGGAGTATCAAATACTGATGGTTATGACGTAGATTTTCAATACGATTGTTCTGGATTTATAAATGAACGTGATATTAAAGTATGTTCGATTAATTTAAATGATATGACATTTTCTACACCTGACACTGGAACAGGCGATGGTGGTAGTGACACTGGAACAGGCGATGGTGGTAGTGACACTGGAACAGGCGATGGTGGTAGTGACACTGGAACAGGCGATGGTGGTAGTGACACTGGAACAGGCGATGGTGGTAGTGGCACTGGAACAGGCGATGGTGGTAGTGGCACTGGAACAGGCAACGATACAAGATCTCCTTCAACATTTAATGATTTTACTATAGCAGCTGCAGGTGATTGGGGCTGTAACTCAAATTCAAGAGATACTGCTTCTTCAATATTATCTACATCTCCTGAAATTGTTCTAGGTTTAGGCGATTATTCTTATAAATCAAATGGACTATGTTGGTTAGATGTAATATCTGCAATAAATGATCAAATGAAAATTTCAATTGGTAACCATGATGGTGAACCAAAAGAAGATGAAAAATTAACCGAAGATTATCTTGAACACTTTTTCTCAGATATTTTCGAAGATGATAGAAGACAGTATCATTCATTTATTTTTGAAAATGTATTTTTCATAGCAATGGCTACTGATATTTCATATAGTGTCGGATCTTCTCAACATAATTTTGTAATACAAGAACTAGAAAAAGCTTCTGAAGATGAAAATATTGATTGGATCGTTGTTTACTATCATAGACCGACTTATTCCTCTCCGACAAAACATGCGGGTTTGACAGAATTTAGAAACATATATCATCCATTATTCGATAAATATAATGTGGATCTCGTATTAGCTGGTCATAATCATAATTACCAAAGAACATATCCTATAACGTATAATCCATCAGATCCAAGTGATCCTGTATTGGCAAGTACGGAAACTAATACTTATACTAATATTCAATCTCCAATTTTCATAACGGCTGGTACTGGCGGTGTATCATTATATAATCTAAAAGGTCAAGCCGATTTTACTGTAGAACAACAAGAACGTTATGGCCATCTAAATCTAGATGTTATTAATTCTAATGGTAAAAAAATTGTAGGTAAATTTATTGATAATGATGGTGACGAATTAGATCAGTTTACAATTATTAAATCAAATGCTTCTTCGCTATCAATAGATAATAATATTGATGATAATACTCTAACTTCACTAAATAATACCGAAGTAGATATTTTTGGAGTTCAAAAAATATATCCATCTAAAGTTGGCGGTGAAGAATGGTTTATGGATATGGTGGATCCTACTTCTGATTCTAGACTTGAATTACGAGGTGAAGTAGATAAAATTGTAAAGTCAACTAATGGTTCAGATGTAGATTTTGATTGGACTGATGTAGATGATAATTTTGATTATGCATGGACACCTATTCCAACAGATAAAGTACGACTTGTTGCATATACCTCTGATTCAAGATATGATTGTGATTCTTCATCTCAATGCGCTAAGTTTGATGAAACAAATATGCAAGATTTTCTTACTACTAAAGATAATCGTCAAATATATAACCTAACAAAATTGTCTGAAGTAGGTCATTGGTTTTCAGATCGTGATTGGACAAATATTGAAATGACTGGATATTTTAAAGTACTTAGTACAGAAGATGATAATAAAGGCTTTAGTATTTTCTCACGCTCTATTGGACATGATTCCGAAATAAGTGGATGTGGTGGAGCTACTCCTAAATTCCATATTGGTTATGACGGTGAATTAGAAATGAAAAAAGAAATGTGGCATGTTAGCCAAATTCGAGACGATTCCATAAATGATAATGATTTATCTCCTTCGATTGAAGGCAAGTGGTTAGGAATAAAAACAGTTATCTATAATTTACCTGATAACCAGGGTGTAAAGATGGAAACTTGGTTAGATAAAAATAATAATGGAGAATTTGAGAAAGTGCACGAATTCCTTGAAACTAGTGGATTTGGAGAAAAAGGTACTATTGGTCCAGAAAAATGTAGTGGAACATGGGATCAATTATATACATGGGGAAGTCCAAAGGCTGTGTGGCACTGGGATGATTCCGTGTCTTTATTCAAATTCTTGTCAGTCAGAGAAATAGTTCCTCCATCAAATAACTAATTTTATTCTTTTATTTTTTAGTAACTACGTTATTTTTGCATTATGAACATTCTTGAATTATTTGATAATAGGTTTGTAATATCATTAAATTTTATGTCAAGTGTTTCACTCATGCAATTTATAACACTTACAATACAAGAAGTCGAAGATGATGGGATATAATTAAAACAATTTGCATACCTTACAGGTCCGTCTGTTTCAACTAGTATTTTACTTTTATCGCTATTTTTTACGAGATTTTTTTTATCTTTTGAATATAGTAGTATGGGTCCATATGATACATATAAATTCATATCCATGGCTATGTTCAATTGTTTTTTGTTTCCATCGAACCAATGTAAAACAGCTCTCTTGATATCATATGAATTTATTATTTCTAAAACGTCTGTTAAAGATTTTCTTGAATGTATAGAAATAGGTTTATTGTACTTTTCTGCTAATTCTAACATTTTTCCAAAAACTATTCGTTGCTGATTATATTCCTCATTATCTTGAACATATTTATAATCTAATCCAATTTCACCAATCCCGTCTATAGTTTCTATTTTATTTTCAATTAAATTTATAAAATTTTCTATTTGTTTAGTTTGTGCAAATTCTGGATGAATTCCAACAAAATTATAAATGTGTTTATTGGAATGTGATATTTTCATAGATTTTATGGATGTTTCCAGATCTACAGACATACAAAATGCATAGATATTCATTAGTTTCATACTTTTAACTAAGTCATCTAAATAATAATTATATTCCTTATCCGCCAAGTGTATGTGTGAATCATAAAAAGGCATTTACTACTTGATTATCTAAATCTATTTTTATATTTTTTTACTTAATACATCTAATTTTATAATATATTCCGAATTTATTTATATTTGTTGTATTAATAATTATTTGTGTTAATTAACCCAAAACTGTATTTTTATGGTTTATTTATAGCAGGCATTATTTTCATTATTGTAGGTATTATTTCTGTATTTTATTCATATATTCCGGTCAAAGTTGATATAGGTGGAATAATAGAATCTAATAATCAAGATATTTTATCTCCTAATATGAATTCTGGAAATACTGCCTATATTTTAGCTACCGGGTCATTATTTAATATATCTATATCTGATCCTAATAATAATATACTCTATTCGAAACATAATATTTCTGATGTTACTTATAATCTAACTGCCGATATTGATGGTGAATATATAATAACAATTGACAATATAGGTACATCAGAAGTCATTCTGAACGGATTTGCTTTTACTAAAGGAAATGATTTTGCAATTACTGGACAAATAATGTTGATAATTACAGGAATAATAGTTACTGGTTTAGCTATTAAAACCAAAAAATCTAATTAAGATAATTTTCCTTTTTTGTAAGATCCTAATAACTTGTAGTATTTCGTTTTTGCTTTAATTTTTTTTAATACAAAACTTATTTTGTCATCTTTCTCATGTCCGTCAAAATCAAGATAAAAATAATATTCCCATGGTGTTTCTTTTGTAGGTCTTGATTCTATCCTAGTTAAATTAATCTGTCTATTCGAAAATTCTTTCAATATAGAAAATAAAGAACCAGGAACATGATTTAATGAAAATATGATCGAAGTTCTATCATTATTGGATGGTCTTGTGGATACGTTTAACGAAATCACAAAAAACCTTGTATAATTTTTTTCCATATCTTCTATTCCTTGATCAAGTATTTTCATGTCGTAGATTTGTGATGCTCTTTTGCTTGCAATGGCTGCTACGTCACGTAATTTGTTTTCTTTAATCATTTTTACTGCTCCAGCTGTATCATAAATTGGAATTGGCTCTATCTTTTTATCTTGCAGGTATTTTCTACATTGAGCTAGAGCTTGTGGATGAGAATATACCTTTTTGAGCGGTTCTATGTGTTCTTTATTTACGATTAAACAATGATTGATTCTTTGAAAAATTTCTGCAGAAACCTTGATTTCCTCTTGCAATAATAAATCATATGTTTCATTAACGCTTCCTTCTATAGAATTTTCAACAGGCACTACCGCAAAATCATTTGTTTTATCTTTTATGGTATCAAAAACCTCTTTAAATGATCTTAATGGATGTAGATTCGCATTCGGAAAATATTGTAATACAGCCATCTCTCCATATGCTCCTTTTTCTCCCTGAAAAGCTACATTATATTTTTTCATCTTATTTGCACATAATATACCATTACAAGTTTTTATGTATACTTACGTATTTGAATATATTAATATAATTTTTTAGAAATAAAAAATTTGATTATTATAATTAGCAAATCTAAAAATAATATTCATTTTTTTTAAAATCATGCTAATATTGCCTTTTTATTTATTGTACTTTTTATTACAAATCCTAGTGAAAAATTGATGTCAAATAATTTTCATTATACACTTCTTAATTATTATTTCTAATTATTCTATTTCTTATTTTGGATCTTAAATAACTCTATTTTTGCATTAGCAATTATTGCATTAACTATTTTTTTCCCGTACTCAGAACGTTTATCAATCTTAATTCTGGATTTTTTTCCAATTTGAGAAGACAATATAAACTCATTTTCTATGTATATTCCTGCACTATTTCCAATTTCTTTTTTATCTACCATTAAAATAATTGAAGAACCAGATTCACTAATATCATGTTTTATTTTTTCTCCCAATACCGGTGTTTTAGCCTCTACGTCTATTTTTATTCCTAATGTATTTTCTAATTCGGTTATTGTAGAACCTCCACGTCCTATTATCTTTGGTAATATTTCTTTTTCAACTTTTATACGTACTTTATTGTTAGATATAATTTGTATCTCTGCCAGAGGATCAAATCTTCTTATCATGTCTTTAATTTTTGATTCCGCTAGTTTTCTTATTTTGTCATTATCATTTTTTTCGGTTTTTTTTATTTCAAATACTGGAATTACAACACTTTCTTCACCATATGTATAAATCTCATACTCCAATTCTTTAGTTTCAAAATTAAAAATTTCTACTATAGGTCTAGCTAGATCTTCCTCGGTCATTCCACTTGGAACTTTCACTGTTAATTTAAGTTCTAAAACTTTGGTAATTTTACCGTCTTTTATAAATATGATTGTATCTAAAATATGAGGGATCACACCCATTTCAATTTTACCAATAAATCGTTGTACTGCATCTACTGGATTATTGGCATGGATAATTCCTATCATACCTACACCGGATAATCTCATATCTGCATACACATCAAAATCTCGTAATCTTCTTACCTCATCGAATATAGTGTAATCTGGTCTTACCATTAATAATAAATCTATTGCATTTTCGAAACTACCTTCTAGAGGGCCATATTGTGTAACTTCTTTTGGAACTTGTAAATCTCTTGGAGATTCAAATGTTTTTACTATTTTTCCTTTTTCAACATAAAATTCCGCTAAACTACTTGCAAAAGTACTTTTACCAGATCCAGGAGATCCAGCTATAATTATTCCCTCTGCATTATTTTCCAATCTATCATACAACTTGGTACTTAATTCATAATCTTTTAGTGATAATTGTACTATTGGTTTTACTATAGTCACTTCTATTGAATCAGAAAATGGAGGTTGAGTAATAGTTATACGAAATTTTTCATATTGTATTACACGGGCTCCATTACGTTCTATCTCATTAAATTTGTATCCATTTCTAGGAGTCTTATCATCTATTTCTTTTATTATCTTTTTTAGATCTTCTTTTGTTGTTATTTTATCAGTTAATTTAATTAATTTAAATTTTCCAGGTTTTCCTTCTTTTGCTGTAGGTACCACACCTTCTTTTAAATGTACACTCATTATTTTTTCACCAAAAAATTCTTCAAATTTAAATTTTTTCACAAATTTTTCATGTTTGATGAAAATCGATTCAATACCATGAGCTTTTGCAGAGAGATCTTGAACAAAATCCGCTGTAATTAAACAAGCCTTCTCATTCAACGCAATTTCATTTATAATAGAATCAATTCTTCCATTCTTTGCGAGTAATATGTCATTATAATCTGGTCTCTTTCCAATAAAATTTAGAAATATATTATTATTTCTGCATTCTCTTTTGATATTCTGGATTTCTTCAAGTCCTATATATCCTTGTTCTCTATTTATGGAAGCTTGTGATTGTAATTCATCTAAAACTGGAATTGGGATCATTATTTCACTATCTTCTTCAATTTGACCATTTTTTATCAATTTCACTATCTCTCTATCAATAATTATACTTGTATCTAAAACAAATTTTTTTGTTTTCAATTATTTTTAGTCCGATTTATATTTTCTTCATAAATACTTAAGTCTATTCTATAATTCTTGAATAATCTTTAATTTATGATTAAATTTAGCTAGTTTTTTATATGTTAATTAACAAAATAATTGAACTAGTTCTAATTTAAAAGGAAATCAAAGTTAATAATAGATGGTTTCATTATCAAAAGAAACTGCAAACAATCGTATTAAAGAATTAAAAATAATTTTAAAATATATGTCTTTTCTGCAAAAAAATGGTTTATCAGATTGCGGGAGGGGTCAAATTCTCGGTCAAATTTCATTACTAGAAGAATTTGTTAATGAGAACGGAATTATTTCTAATTATGATGACTATTATATTAACAAGTTAAATGTTAGCAAAAATAATTCACAAATCGAAAATCATGAGAACAAAATTTCAAATACCAATAAAGAAATAATAAATGATTTAAATACTAATCCAATTACTTCCGAAAATACATTTGTAAATTTACCTCAGTACTATGATTCTGACACTACTACTAATACTACAACTACTACTACACAAAAAACAGATACTCCCACATCTTATTCTGAATTGTTTAATTTTGATCAGAAATTAAATCAAGATAATAAAAAGGATGAAAACGAATATGATAAACCTTTAAAGTGGTTAGAAACCTTCAAAAATGAAACTGAAATTTCTATAAAAAAGAAACCATTTGATTATATCGAAAAAAGCGAGATAGCAAAGTCTTGGAAAAATAAAATTCGAAAAATGACACAGTCAGATATAATTTAATTTTTTTATTTTCAATATTTGGTTATAAATTATATGTAGTAAATAAATATACTTATATTTAATTGACTTTTCTTACTCTATGTAATTCATATCATCAATAATAAAAATATTTTTCATTTTTAAATTTTTATTAATTATTCAGTTTAAAATATTTTAATCAAAATCTTCATAGATCTATTTCTATTTATTTATAGATTGAGATCTTAGAATATTTATTGCATCATTAAATTCATCTTCTGTTAATGGTGAAATCTTAGAAATTTCCGCATTTTGATTGACATGATCAATTTTCTTTTGACCAATTAACGGTGCAATAATAGATGGACTCGATCTTACTATTTGTAATAGTTTCAAGATTTGGTTTTGTTCTATTCTATAATCATAATTTGGTATATCTATATCTAATAATTTTCCTTGTAATAATGGAACACTGGAAAATACTCCTATATTTAATTTTTTTGCAGCTTCTAAGATAGTCATATTTTTACAATCTTCAACAGACTGATTTTTTAGAAAAAGAGCTTCACTATATGCTATATTATAAGGCAATTGGATAAAACGGAATCCATGATTTTCTCCGCCTATTTCTTTTGCTATTTTAATTACTTCTTCTAAGGATAAATATTCTTTACTTTCACTCATAACTCTAAAACATGTCCATGTGGCCATACCATAAAATCTTATTTTATTTTTAGATCTATACTTTTCATATGTTTCAAAAACTTTTTTTAGCATTTCTATGAATTCATCTTTTGATACGTCATTATACCAACTTTCATATGCATTATGTATGTACACTAAATCTATTGTATTTATCTTCATATTTGCCAAAGATTTTTCAATACATCTTGATATGTAATTTGGATTCATAACATTATATCCCGAACTAATATCCTCCTTTTTAATAATTCCTGGTGTTATGTACATTTTTTGAATATATTCCAATATATCTATTGCAGGGTATTCACCATCATTTGTTATATATCCATTTTTTGTACTAATAAAAATTTCATTTCTTGAAATTATACCATCATCTATTAATTTTTCAATTGCTTTTCCTATGCTTTTTTCTGATCTCATTGCTCGATAATTTATAGCTGTATCAATTACATTTATTGCTCCAGATTTTACAGATTCATATACTGCATTTTGCATATCTGCATCATCTTTATTATCCAAGTTTCCTAAATATGTCCCAAGGCCAATACTACTAAAATACAAATTTCTAAATAAACGAAAATGATTCTCAGATATTCCATTTTTAATAGATTTTTTCATGTATAGACAAGTTCCATTATTGTCAGCAAATCCATCTACATACAAATCATTATTCACTACCTGTGTTGTTTTGTATTAATATATTTATATAATTTAGCTTTAAATTGAATTGCTTTTTTTACTAGTAATATTATCAAACGACAAAATGTATTAAAGAGTAATATCTCATAATTAAAGATAGACAATGAGTAATAGTAGTTTAGCTGGTGGAGGTCCACATGATAACAATAATAACAATAATAACAATAACGGTGGTGGCAGTGGTGTTACAGGTAGCAACACT
>JBNAIF010000262.1:0-3829 GCA_050043595.1 Nitrososphaeraceae archaeon
TAAACATCTGATTGAACCTAATGTTACTGAACGCCATTTATTTTTCTTTGTTTTAGAATTGTAAATTATAATTAAAAGTATCATAGATAAAGTGATTATGAATGTATAGTAGTGAAGTAAAAAAAAAGAAATAAATAAAGACATAGATATTGAAACTATACAAATAATTATGGCATTTTTCTTTTTTATCTGATTTGATGGTAAAGGTCTTTCAGGTCTTTCAGATTTATCAAGTTTAATATCAAAAAGGTCATTCATTACAACTCCCCCAATATAGAGAAATATAGAAACAAGAATAAGATAGAATAGTTGATAAATATCTGTGTCATATGTTGCAACTACTAGAAAATAACCCACTAAAATGTTCGAGATAACAGTAAAAAGATTAGGTACCCTGATTAATGTAAAATAGTTATTTATTGTAGTTAGAAACATTTAAGCACCTCTATTAAATACATCTTCATAAATACACATAAAATAAAGTTTTCATTTAATCAAAATTTTTCCAAATGGATTATATTATAATAAAAATCTTTTCAATCAATTTTTTTTGATTCACAAGATACATATTATAAGAATACATCGTAAGTTCATTATTGTTGTTATTATTTGTATTATTTTCTTTTTTTATCTTGCTTACTGCAACACCTAATAATCCACGTTCATCTTTTTTACTGACATCAATTTGTATAAGAGGTTTGGATACTACATTTCCATCAACAACTCTTAATTAAGCCTGTATTTTTTTCCAAGATAATAAAATCACCAGGCCTTAAAAATGCTAGCTTTGTAGGAAAATTTAATCCAGATGGGACAATTTCTGCTTTAAGATTTGGATCTGTAAGTACAATATGATCTGCAATTTCTAATTCTTTTTCTGTTGAAGAGGGAGAAGAGAATGATCGCCCATTTGTAAGAAAATTATATGGATTAATCATCAAATAACATATTTTTCCAAATATAACTGAAAAGATTAGAATATTGAAATAATCACTATAAATCATTTATAAATATAATATATAATTTGTTTATTTAATAGTTATCTAATATTTAGTCATAATTTAGGAAAAAAATTAATATTAATAATTTGAAAGTCATTTTCTAGAATTTAGATTGAATAATGTCTAAGTTTATAGAATAAATTATGCGATGTGATAATTATCAGTATAGTTATTCCAACACCTATGAAATTTCTCATGGTCATTTCGAAACTTGGTTGTGAAGCGATTAAAGATGTTCCATCAATAATGTAATAATTATCGAATAACCAGAAAGTTAGTGTTATCCATCCCAAAATACCTGACAAAATAGCACCAAGTCGAGTTTTTTGTTGAACAAAATAAAATGCAATTATTATATATATGTACCATAATCCAGAAAGAATTAGCCAATGTTGCTCAAATATCTCAAATCTACCATCTAATATATAGTAAGATATACCAACTATAGATAATAAAATTAACGATATTTTAAGAATATAATTATTTAGAACAAGAGAAGTTCTTTCATCTTTTAAAAGTTTAGATTTTTTAACTTTTTCCTTTTTAGCAATACGAACCGAATTTTTAAAATTAGTAAGTGGAATAGGAATTATTTTATTGATTTTATCATTTTTGACAACAGCTTCATGTCTTAAACTTTCAATTAATGGTCTAGCTAATGACGCTTTAATTGGAGTAATGAGATCTATCCAGTAAGATGATAATGTTGTAGTAAGAAATGGTAAAATAATTACACTTAAAGATTTATTTAGCAGTTTAGAATATATTTTCATCATATCTAGATAGGTAAGAATTTGTGGACCGCCTATATCGAACTCATCATCTTCGGTTTCTTTAATCTCAATCGCTTTCTCTAGATAAGTAACCACATCATCTACAGCGATTGGTTGACTTTTAGTCAAAACCCATTTTGGACAAATCATTATTGGTAACCGTTCTACTAAATATCGTAGAATTTCAAATGATCCACCACCTTCTCCTAAAATTACTGCAGCATGAAATATCGTTACCTTTGAAGAAGATTTTTTCAAAATTTCACCAACTTCTTTTCTACTTTGCATATGTTCTGAAATTTTTTGGTCCGATTTTGCATTTACAAGTCCTCCTAAATAGATTATTCTTTTAACATTACAAAAAGTAGCAGCATTAGCAAAATTAATTGCAGCTTGTTTATCTAACTCAGCGAATTTTTTCCAATGTTTAGATGATCCTTCCATTGAATGAATAAGATAAAATGCAATATCTACGTCTTTGAGTGCATTTACCAATTCATTATAGTTTAATGCATTGGCTTTAACCACTTTTATCATATCACCACTGATTCCTATGATTTCATCTATCACTTCTGGTTTTCGGCTAATACATTTTAAGTTATATTTGTGAGTAACTAAAAGTCTTTTTAATAATCTACTTCCTATAAAACCAGTGCTACCAGTGATTAAAATAGTTTTTTTGGATGGTTTTTTGGTTTGATCTATCATTTAACTACTTTTTTTATTCTTAGAGTTATTTCTACAAATATTCTTCATCATGATTGTAAATTCGTTAAATGTTATGTTACTTTTAATGAGAATATTATTATGTTGATTCATATTTAAATTTAATAAGTGTGAAGATTGACCACCTATTACTATTTTTAAACTAGGTTTTTTTTCATTTATTGTTTTAAGCAATCGATTTATTTTATTTATATGATCTGGTAAGGTTATAGAAAGCATTAAAATATCGGGATTTTCCTTTTCAATATACCTTATTATTGATTCAAGAGGAATAGAAGGGGATAGATTATACACGAAAAATTTCAAATTAATTAATAATGATTCAATTATATTACATGCGGTATTATGTAATTCACCATCAACCGTTAAAATTGCTACCCGTTTAAAATTTGTAGAATAATTGTTCTCATAATCTACATTTGGTGTAATTAATTTTATCAATTTATTAACGGTATTAGTTATAGCATGTTCAGTAGCTATGTCTATTTTACCAGTTTCCCATAAATACCCTATTTGATACATAATAGGTTTGAGTATATAATCATAAAAATCTTCTAATGAAAATGAATTTGAATACTTTTTATAAGCTAATAATAGTTCATCAATATTACACTCCATTAATAGGTCATAAATTTTATTTTTCATATTTTGATTAAAATTAACTACATTAGTTAGTTTATTATTATTAAGAATAAAATTAAGTACTGTAGGAACTTCTCTATATTCAAATGGTATATGATCTAAAGTAAGTTCGGAAGTTTTCCCTAAATATTTTATAGTTTTTTGTTTAGAAGTGTTTTTGATAGAATCCCATTCGCTTTTTACTAAATAAGCATATTTAACTCCTTTGACGTTTTTATTCCTTATATAGACCATTTATTTCCTCCGCCTTGTATCTATTTCGATCAATTGATGAGGTCTCCTTAAAATCGAAAATATCAAATATTACTAATATCAAAGTTCTCGGTGATAAAACATCTACATCTTTTTGTATTTCATTGTCTTGTATCAATCTTGTATTATTTCGAACACGCATAAATTATACTCATGCACACTATATATATAAACTAGTGACTAATAATTGAACATAGTGCCCAATTTAAATAGAAATATTAAATATTTACTCACATAGTAATCAGAATATTTATCACAGGTTAGATTTTTTGTGCAAATATGAAGTTATATGAATATATAGATTCTATCAAAATCTTTGATCATACATATAACAGTTAACTTGAACTTAAATATTTTTATATTATAATAATTGTTACTTCTATAATACATTTAATATTAATGCGTAACATGAATCTACAGATAACTAAATAAGAT
>JBNAIF010000263.1:0-10478 GCA_050043595.1 Nitrososphaeraceae archaeon
TATTTTCAAAAAAAATACCAGAACATTTTGATATAATCTATAAAAATAATATTGACGTAATAGAAATACTAACATCTCTACCATATACAACAGTGGTTGTATAGAAATATTGTTCCAAGACTAATGGCAATATTTGAACAACCATTGTTATAAAATTATTTTAGTTATAACCAAAAAATAGAGAATAATTATTTAGACACATACATTCCCTTATCAATAAGGTCTTTAGCCAGTTTTCTTTTTACATCCTTTTCTTTTCCATTGGTTAAACCACCCAAAGTATCAAGTATTTTTTCTATAGATTGTTGCAGACCTTCAATTTGTCTTTCCTTTTCCATAAGTTTACCGTTTATTATATAGTCCTGGTCTTTACTTTTCTTCTTTAAAATAAGATTTTCATTTCTAAGTTTATTTTCTTCATTTATTGTTACTGAATCTATAATGTTTTTGTAGCCTTTGACTGTTTCAGTTCCCTCTAGTAATTGTTCTGGTGTTGGTTTAAAGTATGCACCTCTAACACCAGGTAATTTATGACCTGTTAACAAGTCAACCCAGTCTGGATGCATACCATTCATTGATGCAGTTGTGATAAAGAATTTGCGGAAGCCATGACGCGCTTTTACAGGATATCTATATCCACTTTTCTCTTGCTCTTTTCCTTCTCCTCTTAGCAGTGCATCATGCTCTAGAACTGCGGTTATGATTTTATAAAGAGCGTCTGTTGTAAGAAATCTGGGTTTTAGTACACGATCAGTGTTAATGTTAAAATGGTTTCGTAATAATGGCGATTGTTTTGACAGTTTTTCTCCACTTTTTTTCCTATATTCTATGTACCTGTCTATCTCTTTTCTTGCTTCTGGTGAACAAAAAGTTACATATGCATATTTTTTAGATTTTGCATATACTTTAATCTGATAAAGATCATACTTGTCTACAGAAATTAAATCACCTATTCTTAAAGTAAGCAAGCCTTCTGATCTCATTCCTGTAGATGTAAGAAGTGGAATAATGAATTTTGCCCTCATGTCTTGGGCAGTGATATACAAAGTCTGAATCTCTTCCATTGTGTAAGGTCTGTCACTTTCTGATTCGTCATCCTCGTCATCATTTCCAAGATACATTTGTATTCGTGACCATTTTAGTTCTTCATCATCATTGACGTGATAGAAATGTTTGATAGCGTTCAGGTTGTTTTTTGCAGTCAGATATTTTTTGTTCTGTTCCTTACGTAAAAAGACTAGAAAAGCAGCGATATCTGATTCTATCATCTTTTTCTCTTTTGTTAACAAACTGCCACAAGTCTTTGAATCTACACGCAAAAACTTGAAATATTTGTCTATCATTGTGGTATACATTTTCAAAGAAGTAGGTGTTTTAATGGTATTGACAAAGTTCTGATATGCATCACCAAATTTGTGGGCTTGATATATCACATCATACAAATGTAACTTATAGTATTTAACTGATTATTTCTTCAATAAAAAGAACATTTTATTTAATTAATAATTATAAAAAGAAAATATAATTTTTATACTTTTGGGTTCTGGTGATTCTGGTGTTTTGTTTAGGTGTTTGGGAATTGGTGAAAAAAATTAATAATGTCTTAATTAAATGAAATAAAAAAATTATTTATAATAATCAAGTTAAGATATATTGACTGTTATACATGGAGGTTAAAATTACCATGATAGTATCCTATGGTTTCAGTCATTTACTAAACACATTAGAAAGATAATTTTCATAATTGTATCCAAAATGTATATTCTTGTGCGTTGAAACAGATTGTTAAATAATAATTAATCCAATTTTATTATATTAGAATATAAAAAAATATCATTATCAAGCCATTTAGTAATTATAGATAATCAAATATTTTGGTATAAAAGTAAAGAATGGAGTTTTATTTAGTATCATTATGATTTTTATTCTTTTTCAATAATTCTTGATAAGTAGGACGTGGTAGATTGAACAGATCATTGGTTCTTGTATAAAAACCACCTTGATGCATTCTTCCAATAGGACGGATAAGATCTGTTAAAATAAAGCCTTTTTCATCTACAAATTCGTTTTTAACATGTAAATAAATAACTTCACCTAGAGTGATACGAGTATTTCGTATTTCAATACTACTAATATGGCGACATTCTAGATTTGCAGGTGACTCTGCAATTCGCGGTGGTTTTACTTTAGAAGATGGTACTTGTGTCAGTCCTGTTTCTTTTGTTTCATCTAAACCAGACGGAAAATCAGCAGATGTGATATTCATATCTTTAATTAAATCTTCATTGACAATGTTTATAACAAATTCTCCAGTTTGTTGAATATTGTAAGCAGTATCTTTTAATTTATTTTTTCGTGACTTGTCTTTTCCAATTCCAAGTGAAACTATTGGTGGATCATTTCCCATTAAATTAAAGTAAGAAAATGGAGCTGCATTGGTTATATTTTGAGGATTTATTGTTGTTATGAATGCAATAGGTCTAGGTACTACCATCCCAATTAATAGTTTATATCTTTTATTTGTTTCAATCTCAGATAAATCAAATTTTATAAAAGATATTGTTTTAACTATTATTATTATAATTTTATTTTTCATATTTTAAAAATTATTTTTTATGAACTGAGAGGATAATGAATATTTTAAAACATACAGATTTAAAACAGATGATATTTTGAATTAATTATGGAATACTATTTTAAAATTCTCAATATAATAACATAGAGTTTAACACAAGATATTATTATAACGCATAATGAAGTAGGAGAATCGATAATCAATAATTATTATTATAGACCATTGCTAACTTATATAATATAGTTTTGTGATAAAATATACCTATTTTTTTAATGATCTGGATATGTTTTGATTTAATATATGACCTTTTGAATTAGGTTTTAAGTAACTAAATACAATATTATTTCGAAAATTACTTGTATTTGAAGAATTTAAAAATTATTTGAACATAGATATTAAAAATGATAGAAAAATGGATGATCATAGTAATTGGCAAAAATTGCCAAGAATTACCGATTATTTATTGCGCATTGATAAAATACCTCACAGAAGAGAAGGCGAACAAGTTTTGCGTGAAATAATACCAAAAAAACAAGAAGAATTCTTGATTTGGGAACTGGAAATGGAAGATTAGTAAAAATAATAAAAGAAAAAATACCAGATTTAAATGCGGTTGTAATAGATTTTTCACCGCACATGATTAAAGAGTTTAAAAAAGAGGGGGATCAAGAAAAAAATATAAAAATAATAGATCATGATCTAAGTTACCCGTTACCTAGCAATCTTAAAAAATTTGACGCAATAGTATCTAGTTTTGCAATTCATCATCTAACACATAAACGCAAAAGAGATCTATACTATGAAATATTTTCTTTGATAAAAAAAGGTGGAGTGTTTTGTAATTTAGATCATGTAGTATCAAATTCACTTTTATTAAATAAGTATTTCAGAGATAAAATGGAACAAAATGTAGTGAATACTGAACATAATAGAAGATTAGCAAAAACTGAATTACAGTTAAAATGGTTTTCAAAAGTAG
Source organism: Nitrososphaeraceae archaeon (assembly GCA_050043595.1). GTDB lineage: Archaea > Thermoproteota > Nitrososphaeria > Nitrososphaerales > Nitrososphaeraceae > TH1177. The sequence goes on from JBNAIF010000263.1 coordinate 3,555, forward strand.
GGTTTACAGATGTAGATTGTTATTGGAAATGGTTAGAATTCGCTTTAATTGTAGGATGGAAATAGATAAACATAAGAACAGTGTTTTTTTTACTTGATAAAAATTAATATAAGCTAATAATTAAGAAATTTCAACACAGAAGAACATAAATTTTTTGTTCAAGGTATAGTACAAAAAATGATATAATAGATCTTAATTTCTTAATATGCATTTAGGATCATTTAAATAAAAATTAATTTTTTTTAGTTTTATGTATAAATATTTTAAAACACATATATGACTTTGAATAATTATTAATATTCTTGTTAATATAATTCTAATGTGGAACATATATAATCGTATTTGAATTAATAATATCATAAAAAGTTATTTATTCAATAAACCAATAAAACCATAAATAATTATTTTATTAAAAGATGATTGACTGTGTATGATATATATTTTATGTTACTAATGCTAAATTTGAATGGATTGTAAGGATAATCGAATGTGTAATACTTTCCATATCTTTACGATTCAATAAATTAAACTACTATTCAAGAATTTCATTTGTTATCAACATGAAATTATAGAGAATTGAAGGTTGATTTAATGGTTATATTTTTCTGTTTAAATTATTCTGTTAAAATTGGAAAATTTACTTATAATATTATTTTATCATTGTATTATATTGCGATTATTAGATTTATATATTTACTAGACATGAATGTATGGTAGTTAATATGTGAATATTATAAAGATAAAATAACAAAAATTTATTAACGTATATGAATAAATATAATAATTTCAAATATGCTGTACTTTATTTAAGCAGGCATATTCTTAATATGTTGAAAATTTAAAAATTTCTTAGATCCATAAAAAATATAATTTTCACATCAATATAGACAATCAATGAAATTGAAGTTGGATCAAAAAAATAGAATTCCAGAAAAAATTAAATAAAATAGATTAGTAAATTGTATCTAGAAGATATTACTTAAGAACATCGCATACAATACATAATAACAATCAATGATTTAGTTTAAATGAAGAATTTTCATTATTTAGAACTAATCTAATTTATCAATAATAATACAGTTTAAAAGCATTATTGGATATATGTGCAATAATTTATAGGATTTTTATCTTTTTGAGTGAAATTAAAATCTGTAACATGATCATTGCCTGTTACGCAGATAAAAGATCTTCAACCAATCCACTAGTTAAAATATTAATTGATCCGCCGTCTAGTATGTCATTTCCTGGACCACAACATATTCGGCCATTACCAGAGTCACCATATAATTTATCTTTTCAGGCGTTTCCCATTATAATATCCCTCCTTCATTTCCATAGATAACATAATCACTACTTCCACCACTGATATTATCTACTATTTCTTTACCAAAAATAAAATCATTTACATGAAATCCTTTTATTTTATCTTGGTTTAAAATCTTGTAATATTATCTACATTTTCAGTTCAAGGAGTTATCTGTCCATGATTGTTCTAGTAATAGTTAAATCTGATTCAGTTTGTAAGGACAAAATAAGATTTAAAAGAAAAAATGAAATAAATAATTCAAGTTTTATAAAAAATATTTAAAAGTATATTATTATTAAATTTATTTAAAGAAACATATTAAAATAATTTTCTTGTCATATGATTTTATTCAACAGTATATATTTTATTTTTTAAACTTGAATTTCTTTATTTTTTGAAAAATTTTAAAACTATATTTAGTTGTCTTAATTAATTTATATGATTTGAATGACACTTTTGCCAATTTAAATGGAAACAAGACAGGAATTAGCAAAGTCAAGATTAAGTCTAACCAATATTTTTTAATAAATTTATTCCGATTCTTATTTACTATTAAATATTTTAAATATAAATCTACAACTAGGATTATAAACAATATCCATGGTAACAAATCAAAATATATTTTCGCAACATATGGTAATGAAATTAATGGTTTTTCAAATTGAAAAAATTCATAATCAAATGATAAAAAACCAATTAGTATAAAAAACACTAAAATTAAAATTGAAAAATCTAAGATTTTTAAATATTTTTTATTTATAAAAGCATTTAAAGGCAAATGTGTAAGAATATATTCTTATACACTATATTTAAGATAATAACTCAAGAATAATATTTTAGTTTTTTATATATTTTATAAAATGTTAAATTTAAAAATTAGTATAATTCAATCATTCTGATTTATTTTTACAATGAAAAATTATATTAATTTTGGTATAATATATTTTGAAATGTTATGTTGGTTATATCAGTAAAACATGGTGTATTAATCATATCAAGAAAAACCGATATTACTATATTTTTACTGTATGCGTAAATTTTTTTGTTCTAAACAGAATTATCTATGAATAAATTTAATGTTACTAAATATAATTAATTCATTTTTAGATTTATATAAACAATGTTTTATAATATTGATAAGGTTTAGTTATATGTAAAAAAATTTGTTTTAAATAATATCATTTTATAAAAGATCATTAAAAATTCATTAAAATTAATTGAACTTGATCTTATAACATTAAACATAACTTCAATCATAAAATCTATTGCAAAAATAATTAAATATCAGATTATTTGGAAATCAGATTTTAATAAATATTATTTTATGAATACTAAAATTTACGAAATTAATAAATATTTAATAAAATGATATTTAAATTTAGAGATTGAATTAAATACATAAATTATTATGCACACATATTAAATTGTAAATTGAAAAACATGAAATATGTATAAATTAATATTTACTGATATATCTACTATAAAATATCCGAACATTTATTATTTTATAAATTCTTCTATGCAATAGTATCGCATACATTATATCAAATGCTTGTTTTATTAAAAAATAATGAGACATAGACACAAGTATGAAGTTATAGCTGCAATATTGACTTCATGTGACAGGAAAGAAACCTTCACAAGAATAATGTACAAATCTATGCTGAGTAATGAACATTGTAAATTTTATATACAATTCTTGCTAAACTGCGGTCTAATAAATGCATTTTTGGAAAGAGAAAAAAAATGTTATGCAAGAACTGAAAAAGGAAATAGATTCCTGTTGAATTTTGAAAAGTTGATGGAAATTCTTCCTACCGTAATTTCAAAGCAAGGTAAAATTAATCAATGAAATAAGATACAAATTATTTTTTAGTATCAAAATAATAAAAATATGTCTTGAAATACCTGAATGATGTTTATTAATATTGATAATTTATAATTTAATTATGCAAATTAAGAAATTTGCATACTAATAATATTGAAAAGTTATAGAAATATGGAGTAATATGATTAAATATAACATTAAAAAAATAAGCTAATATTCTATTTACCTTGTTAAATTTTTGAAAAGGTAAAAACACAAAATAAAATGTCTATTTAAAATGATTTTGCTAGTTTTTTGCTAATACTTAATAAGTTATAAGATTTCATTTTATTAGAGAAAGTAACATAATTATGATATAGCATAACTAGAAGATCTTCAAGAATAGTATGTCTTATTATGTTCATAATTAATTACTACTTTAAATGAATTACAATTATCACAAATGTCTTGTTTAATATTATTCTCATTTAATTTTTTTCTTTCATTTTTAGTTCTATGAAATTGCTTTATATCCAAAGATGAAACTTAACTAATCAAAATATATTATGAATTGATTTTCCCATATTGTCAAAAATACATGAATTATTTTAATAAATTTTTTCGAAATATGTTTAATAAATTTTACATTAGGTCACATCTAAATTAATGTTTTGTTGGTTTTTGTATATTGGGTGTAATAGTTCATATAATATTCATCGGCACTTCTTTCCATCGAATTAATGTTAATATTATATAATAATTTTAATTAACTTCATGTAAGGAGTAGTCTTTTAAGCTCTTGGATCAAAGGATAAGAAACATGTAATATTAGAATAGGAGAATACTAATGAATTTTGTTCTTTCATTAAAAGTTATAGACTAAAGTAATGAATTTTTAGAAATAAAATAATTCATAGTTTCTTTGATTTTTTTAGATATCAAAATTTTAGATATCAAAATGATATTAATTAATATTTATGTGATTTATTTGATGCTTTGTATATTATCAAAAAAAGTCTAAATTTTCGATCAAAAAAAATAATTATTCAGATCCTCAAAATATAATTTAGATTTCGGATTTAATTTTCCAGATCATATTGATTGAACAAACAAATAAGATGCGATCTAAAAATAAAAAAAATATATGAATTAAGATGTTCGATTTGGGTATTTTAATAATACTATTATATTCGTCGATAAGAGATCCAAATGGTGATAGATAATTATACCAAAAAAGATCTTATTTTGAGAATCTTGCTTTTCTTAAATGAAAGATGAAATTAAATATTTCATAATTATTACAAGATAAAATATTTATCTAGATTATAATTTAAAAAATTCATATATAATAAAATATATACCTTGATGAGATTTGTTTAAGTAATAATGAATGCACCATTTCAAGAAGAATTATCACCTTTATCAAATGATGAAATTAATTATATAAAGCATCTTTTAGAAAAGGAAAAAGACAAGTTAGAAGGAGAACGGTTCATGAGAGTTCATACATTAACGTATGGAGAGTTATCAGAAGAAGAGAAAACAGTGTATAATAAAATTATACTTAATAAGAGTATCCAGATAAAACGACTTCAATTAATATTAGATAAATTAGATTTTCATAAGGAAATGGAATTAGAATAACTATATTAAAGTTATATAGAAATTATCAAAAGGTATTGTTTTATGCTATTTTTCTATTTAATGTAAATTTATCATTATTCTTGCAGTATAAAAATATGTACAAAAGAACAGATTAAGATTAAGAATAAATAAATCAGTTATGATATTGGCAGTATTTTACAGTATTTTATCGATAGAAACAGATTATGAATTTTTATTTTTAATATTATAACTAATGAAAATTATGACGTCCAACTCAAAATTGGCGTAAAATTGGATAAAATATTAATATAGATATAAAAAGAAATGAGTTGAGATTATTATTTAATCTTTAAAGCGCCTGAAGGACAATCATTAACTGTTTTTTGGATTTGCTCTTTAGATGCACCATCTTGAATAATTATAAACTTTCCACTCTCTACTTTAAATACAGAAGGTAAATTTTTCACACAATTTCCTGAATGCGTACAAATTTTATCATCCCAAGTTACTTCCATGATTACATAATTAAGTTATACATACATAAAACTTTTGATTATTTATTTATAAAATTATTTAATGCTTAGAGTTATATATTTATCGATCTATTCACACAGTATAATTAATGTTCCACAAAGATTAAGTATTACATTAGTATATGACGTAATATTTGGATCAACAAAAATTAATAAACTATGCTCCTTTTCCTCTACGAATTGTAATAGGAATAATATTTATTGCACACGGATTGCCTAAAATTTTCGATATTGACGGAACGAGTGGATTTTTCAGCAGTATTGGACTACCGCCAGAATTAGTAATTCCTGTATTTTTGGTAGAATTTCTAGGAGGAATAGCTATTTTTGTAGGAATTTTAACACGAATAGCATCTATCTTGTTAATAATAAACATGATAGGAGCTATCATTTCTGCCCATATTCCTGATGGATTTGTTATGGGTTATGAATTCAATGTATTATTAATTTCTGGATTAATAAGCCTCATTCTAACTGGATCTGGAAATATATCTATAGAAAAGAACATATTAAAAAGAGAGATCTTCCCAAAAATCAAGAATTTTTCCTCTTAATACATATTTTTAATGCAATATCGTGCATCATTATATTTTTTATTTATAAAAACCGTCCGTATAACAAATCGTATTTTTTTTATTAAATCTCTTTTAATGAAATGCAAAAGAATTTTTTCTTTTTTTTGAATATGTAAAAACAATCTTTAGAGCTAAGCGATTAATATTTATTTAGAAATTCATAATATTAATAGTAGTATTATATTATAAACAAATAATTTTTGACAGTAAATTTTTTTAATTCACCATTTTTTAATGAAAGGAAGTTGAAGACATAGTCATAATTGTAAAGAGAATGTTAATGATAAATGCTCTAAAAAATAAAATATCATCTATTAAAATATTCTAATTTATTTTTATATTAGTCACAGATATACATAGTTATATCAATTATAAGATATATTTCTCTATAGTATAGAATATAATACATCTGTATTAGAATTCGATGATAAAAACTGAAATATTTTTTTATTTTATTATTTCACTATTGAAAAGCAATAAATATAATTTACACAAGAGTTTTCTATCGTCTATAAAGATTATTATTAGTTGTATATTTTCGATAAATCTTAAATTACTATTTCAATGATATAATTTTTGAATATTATGAGATTAAACGTAACCTAGAATTGAATTAATACTGTAAAAAGATTTTGAATTCAAATAAAATATGAATAGTAAGAAGTTGATGAAATTTCATAAATTCGAATAATTTATGGATTATATTTTTTTCATAATGATTCGTTCATTTTTCCAATCGTCAAAACTTTTTCCTTCTCAGTCTCCAATTAATTTGTATTCTTGTACATAACTATTGGAGGTATAAATTTTCATATTACATTCACCAAATGAAATTAAAGTATTATAGATGAATATAGATATTTTTTCGAATGATTTTATTTCATTATCAACTTCATGTCTATGAAAATAGATAGTATTTATCAATATTAATCAAGATATAGTTTTTACATTCAATAGGAATATAATTCGCAGATATATTATCTGAATCAATTAAAAAGTATTTTTATCTAGTTTTAAAAACTAAAATGCTCGAGTTCCAAAAAAATAAAAAATAATATAAATCACTCCACTACTTGTACTTTGGAGTCTATGAAAATA
>JBNAIF010000264.1:0-3157 GCA_050043595.1 Nitrososphaeraceae archaeon
ATGTCCGCTTCTTCCACCTGTACCTACAACCGAAAAAATTGTACCTTCTGGATCAACAAATGTATTTGTAGTACTATTATTTGTTCCATTTACACTAACAATTGGTTTTTCAATTTCAGAGGGATTAAACTTGAGAGGTAAAGTTCTATCATAGAAGTGAGTATGGCCTTGTAATACTATGTCTACATTGTATTTATCAAAGACAGGTTGATATTTTTCCCTCATGATATATTCTTGAATATGACTTGAAAGTGAAGAGTACATTGGTTTGTGAAACGCTACTATTATCCAATCAATAGACGAGTTATTATTGGCTTTTTCTAGATCTTTTACGGCAAATTCATATTGTTCATTCTGTCTAGGAACATCCTTTACCATTACTTCTTCATCTATTAAATGATAAGGCGGTATTTCACCAGTTATGTTATATCTATCTAATTGTTCTCTAAGTGTGGTCTCATAGTATTTTGTATCTGCTTCATTTTTAATTTCATCCTCATATTGCTCTTTGTAATATTTCTTTTCTTCTCCTGTTAGTATTTTGAAAGCATTAAGTGAAAACTCTAATTGTGTATCTAGTATCAAAATGTGTACATTTCCATAGTCAAATGAATAATATGAATTTGGTAAATTATAATGTTCTAACAACGATTCTTTTAATTCTTTAGAACCACCTTTTGTTTTCTCTTCTTCGTCCTCGTGGTTACCTATGGCAATCTTAATTTTAGAATCTAATTTTTCAGTCATATCATACCAGCAATCCATACTAGGACCATATGATAAATCACCTAATACCAAGAAAATATCAGGTTCTTGTAATTCAATTTGCTCAATGTTATTTTCTGCAACAGATCTACAACCAAAATCACCAGCAGCAATAATTTTTATTATTTGTTCATCATTTGTAATTTGATTTTGACTAACAACTAAAGTATTGTTATTCTCATCACTTTTAGTGGCAAAATTGGTTTTGAAATCATTAGTGAAATTATTTTCACTGATGGCAGATCCAAAATCTGTCTCACTTGTATTTGAAGAAAAGCCATCGTTAAAAATTAAAGTTTGAAAACAAATAAAAAATAATAGTGCACTAAAAATAAAATGCCCTTTAAGAAAATTATAATTTTTAAATTCGAAAAACATTTTGTTATTATTTGAAGATATAGTTAAAAAACTTTACTTTATTTTTTTGTTGTTAAATTGATTTAACCTAGTATTATATGACTATACAATAATGTATGTTATTTTTTTTCATAACAATCAAAAGCTAGTTTATTGGTATATAACATTTCGGCATAACTATATAGATCAACAAATTAGTACAGCGTAATAGATAGATAAACATCATCATTTGGTAATCAGTAACAATTTAAATTATTATATTTTTACAAAAGATAAAATAAAAATACTACAAGTAAAATTTTGATATACTGATAAGATTATACAAAATAAGTAATATTAATCCAATTTATCTATTTTTATGATAGATTCTATTAAAACTATCATTAAGAAACGAATTGTCATTTTTACTTTGAAATACGATATATAAAATGTAATCAATAGACTATAAAAGACAAAAATGTACTAACGAAGAGCAACATTTAAATCCTAACACTATATATAATTGTATTACTCGAATAAAGATAAAATCAAAGAAAAGAAAACTATTCTGGAAAAAAATTCCCTAAATATTTGTAGTATTCAATATAAGTAAGAAGATATTTTATTACATATATTGTATTCCCGCATTGAGATTATGCTATCTTCATTATTTATTATATCAATTTCTATTATGATGATGACTTCTTTTCATCATAATTCTCCTAGTATTAATCAATCTTTACTTGAGATATATGCTCAATCAAACACAACTAACCAAGAAGAACAAAATAGTAAAGATGATAACAAGATAGAAAAGAAAAAAAATGAACAAATAAACGACAGTGATAAAGACAAAAAGAAAGATAAGGATAAAGACAAAAAGAAAGATAAGGATAAAGACAAAAAGAAAGATAAGGATAAAGACAAAAAGAAAGATAAGGATAAAGACAACACAAGTAATAAAAATAAAAATAGTTTATCTTTTATATTAGATTCTGCCTATAGATCTTTCCCTATTATACCAATAGATATACCAAAGATTTATGAAACTATAGAAAATGGCGAAACATATAGATTTAATATCACCAATCCAAATGGTCTTGTACAGGTAGACGAAATAGAGAAAGAAAATGTTTTTACAAAACAAAATTTGGATGGAAGTTGGAGAATAGAATATGGTAAGCCTAGAATAGATATTCATACCAAAGATGCTGGAATTATACCAGATAAGGCATTTTTAGAAACAAATTTGTCATTAAATCCGATAAAATATTGGAACTTTTCTAAACTACATGAACGTGGATATTGGTATAAACCAAGCGATTGGACGAATGTAGAAGTTACTCTAATTTTTAAATTACTTGATTCATCACGTTCCAAGGATAGTCAACATTCCGTATCAATAGTAACAAGATCAATAACACATGCTCAACTTGATAATGAATATAAAAAGTCTAGTGGCGAACCTAAATTCTTTTGTGGAGGATCAAGTTATCACAATAATATTTCAAATGAAGGAAATGTAAGAATGAAAAAAGAACAATTTCATATTGACTATGAATGGGAACGATATAATGAAAGTTTGAGTGTTGGAAACATTTATGACAAGATCATTGGTTTTAAAGGAATAGTTTACAATATTAATGATACTGCAGTAAAGCTTGAAACATGGGTAGATGCGGAAAATGAAGGAAAAGGACCATACAAGAAAATACACGAAAAAATAGACGCGGGGGATTGGGGTGACAATATGGAAAAATGTGAAGCTGAAACAGACGGTCAAGCAATCACATGGGGATCTCCGACTGTAATACTCAAAGCAAATGATTTTAAATTTGATATCCATGATATTGAGGTAAGAGAAATACTTGTTCCTAATCAAGAAGATGAATTATTATCCTTAGAAGAAAAAAAGAAAGAAGATAAACAAATGATAGATTTAACTTCTTCAGATACCAATACCGAGAAAAAAAATGAAAAAACTGATTCTCTGTTGTCATCTAATGATATTACTGAAATAAAAGATAAAGAAAAGAAAAAATCATTGACTTCATCT
>JBNAIF010000265.1:0-42800 GCA_050043595.1 Nitrososphaeraceae archaeon
TTTTTTGAGAATGGAGAAGAAGAAATAGTATTATTTTTTCATAAATGTTTTTACAACATTTACATCTTTTTAAAGAACTGTCCAAAGATCTCGCACGATCCTTCTGGAATAGGACACATGTGAATAACTGATATTTCACCAAATGCACCGGAATGAACAAGATCAATTACAACACATGTAAATTCCTGTACAACATCATATGATTTTTTCTCATCTTGCCGGACATGAGTAGATATAGTAAATAGAATTTACAATTAATTGCCATATTCTTGTAATACTACGACTTATTTAGAATGTGAAGTTTAGTTATATGTGTATAATAAAAGTAACTTCTTTTATCATCACAAGAAAATCTAATTGTAACGTTATGAATTACAATATGAGAATAAGATTTTATGTCTTTCTAATATGTCTTCTTTAATGTAAACATTATAATGACCATCAACTCCATGTACTATTTTTTTGATATTATGAAATAAGGTCACCAAAGTCATTTACTTTCTTTAGACATCCTCCATTTGTTCAGTTTATCTTATCATTACAAGAAAACCTTCTATATATTGTCTCGATTCTTTAAATTTAATATTTCTACAGTTTATAATATTTACAATAATAAAAATATTTATGATAATGAATTTGGGACTTAGAATGCATCATTTAATTTATGAACTTTAGAATGATTTACAGAAAAATATAACATTATTAAAATTAAATTTTAGAGATGATATTTTGATTTATAGATAGAATATATGATGAGCCTTTAATAATTCATGTTTCTTTTTTCCACAAATAGCATGTTTATAATCGTATAACATTTTTAATTTTCTGACAATTAAGATAGGTATAACAGAGTAATTACAATCGTCTTTTCTTCTTATTTCCCCTCATACATTTATACGTTAGACTAAAACTGACTAGAAAAATGGAGAAGTAAATTATTATACATACATTGAAAAAGTTAAGTATTACTACAAAATAGAATGGTTTATGGACATTGATCAAACTGATATTACGGAATTATTTAAACGTGCATTTGAAGAAACTTTAGATGAAATTCCATTAGTTGCAAGGGGATTTAATAATGGAGTACTTAAAAAGAATCAGATACAAAATGAAATGGATTTTTACATAGGATATACTATCGCAATGATAAAAGAAAGATTTTTACTATACGCCCAAGAAGAAAGGTTCCCAAGCGAAAAAGTACGAATAGCATTGCCATCTGTAATTGATGATACATTTAAAAAAATTGATTTGATAAGAAATACAATTAGAGAAGAACTCACTACATGATTCTTGAAAAATGATCGTTTTATTTTATTCATCATGGTTCTAACTCAGATACACGAGAACGATAAACTCAGACTGTAGTCGTAATTTTTGTATTGTTTTTTTCTAAAAACTATAAGGTCACGTATTTTATTTTCTATCTTTGTATATGAATATTTTAATAATTTGGAAAAATCTTATCCTGGATACCACAAAACTTCATAAATTGAATAAATATAGTTCCATATGCCTTTTCAGTATATTTTGAATTCAGATATGAAACAGAATACTCGTCTTGGCATAATCTCTAGTTTTTGTGCCTTGTAAGACTAGTGTATTCGTATTTAATTATATTCTGTAGTATAATTAATTACAATTAATCTACATATTAATCATATTTATTTTAAAATAAATTTGCAAATACAATACTGATTTAATATAATATCCGGTAGAAATATCAGATATCAATATTAAGATTATTGAATGCTGTATTGCAATAGATTTCAATGTATACGATAACTATTTACATTCAATTCTACTACTATATGTATGGAAATAGACATCAAACCAAAAATTATTTTTTTATTAACATCAATATCTCTCCTGACTTTGATTGTTAACACTGAAGAAATAAACGCTGAAATGAAAGATTTAATGAATTCGACGGAGATGAGTGGTATTAATGGTACAGAGATGAGTGGTATTAATGGTACAGAGATGAGTGGTATTAATGGTACAGAGATGAGTGGTATTAATGGTACAGAATCAAAATTAAATAAAGATATTCATGTAAGTATTCCACTTGGTGCTGCAAATCCATCTAGTGATGAATTTTACTCTCCAGACAACATTGAAGTCATTATTGGAACTACTGTTATATGGACAAATAATGACAACACTATTCATACTGTCACAAGTGGAAGTCCAGTAGAAGGTTTTACAGGAGTATTCGATTCTGGAATCATGGCCCCGCTTCAAACTTTCTCGTATACATTTAACAATGAAGGAGAATTCGAATACTTTTGTACATTACATCCATTCATGATTGGCAACGTGGTAGCTGTACAATAATTCATTATTAATTTAATTTTTTCAAAATACTAAAATATTTAATATGTCACTGCAGATAGGTAAAATATATAATATCCCAATTAACTTACATTTTACTTTAATAATAGTATTTTTTCTTGTTTCATGGACGTTGGTTAATGGATTTATGCCAGAATATTATCCTGATCTACGGAAAAGTAGTTATTGGATAATGGGTATAACAGGAAGTATTATTTTATTTTTTTCAATATTCTTGCACGAATTATCTCATTCTTTAGTCTGTATTAAATATAATATAAGAGTTAGAAAAATAATATTATTCATATTTGGTGGAATATCAGATATTCTCGATGAACCAAAAAATTTTAAACAAGAATTCAAAATTGCAATAGCTGGCCCAATTACCAGCTTCATTTTGTCTAGTTTATTTTTTAGTATTTATATTATATTAAACTCTATAATACAGGAACATAATGAGATAGTAAAAATAATAGAAGGAATTCTAATGTATTCTTCAATAATTAATTTTTTAATTGGAATATTTAATCTAGTTCCTGCATTTCCATTAGATGGTGGAAGAATTTTAAGGTCGGTTTTAATTAGATTCAAAAAAGATTTTTATGAATCAACTAAAATATCCGTCCAAGTTGGTATAGCAATAGCTTACAGTTTCATAGCACTTGGATTTATTATAATTATTAATGGATCTTTTTTAGGAGGTACGTGGTTTATTCTCATAGGATGGTTTATTCAAGCAGGTGCTCAATCTTATCTTAAACAATATGAATTATCACAATTTCTGGCTCAAATAGAATTGAAGGAAGTAATGAGTACTAACATAGTTTCAATTAAACTCGATTCTTCTTTTGAAATACTATTAGATTTAGTAGCTAACAATACCAAAAGCTCATATCCAGTGATTGATAACCAGGATAATTTTATTGGAATAATATTACTATCAGATATCCTAAAAATTAAAAATAAGAAATTTGTTGTACATATATCAGATATTATTATACCAAAAAAAGAATTAATAATTTTAGAACAAAATGACACAGTAGATATAGCTTTGAGAGAAATGAATGAAAAAAATAATTGGAGGGCATTTATTACATCAGATGATAAATTACTTGGAATTGTAAGTAAAGCAGATATAATTAACACTATTAAAAAAAATAAAAGTATACGAATAGAAAATTAGCTTGTTATTATTTAATTCATAAAAAATATAAAAAAGAATGTATAAGTAATATAATATAGACATATTTAATATTAATGTAATTACAATTATTAGAATGTAAATTACCATTAGATAACCTACAAAATTTATATTAAAATTAAATAGTGATATTTACTTATACAACAAAATTTTAAAATTAAATATGTATTACAATTTACAATATATAAAAATGAAAGAAAAAAATAAACGAGATCAATTTTATGAAAGACTGTATTATAACAGTTAAATTAAATTAAGATTCTAATTTTAGTATGAGTGATGATACAGTCATAGATGAAAACGAAGACATAAAATCAAAATTTATTACGTTTGATGAATTCAGCAGAATAAAATTAAAAATAGGAAAGATAATGAAGGCTGAAAATATCCCAAAAATGAAAAAACTTCTAAAAGTTATTGTGGACATTGGAAATAAAGAAATTCGGGAAATTGTAGTGGGAGCAGCGATGCATTACGAACCTAATGAATTAGAAGGAAAGATCGTAGTAGTTTGCACAAATTTATATCCAAAAAAATTAGGAAAAATATTATCAAATGGTATGATCTTAGCAGCAGATGGAGTGGAATCAAATAAACCAATATTTTTAACTATTGAGAATGAAAAAGATGTTAATATAGGTTCGGACATACATTAGAATAAATATTATTTTCATCCTATTCCGGAACGAAATTTTTGTGTTTCTTTTTTGGAATATAAATCTTCAAGAATATTTTCATATTCTTTATCAAGTCTATTTGTATTAATTTGTATATTTTCAAGTTTAGACAAAGCTTGCACAATACTTTTAGCTGCCAAAGGTTGTTTTATATTAGTATCAGAAATTTCACCAAATAGACCAATTCCATCTATATTTTTTCGTGCTGCTAATCCCAGAATTAAGCCATTAAACCAAGTTATGCTGGTTATTTCTGTACCAACAAAATTAATGTTATTTCTCGCAATAAGTTCAATTAATTTGACATTATTTACTACACCGTATACTTTTGGCGCACCAGTAACTTGTTGTCTAAGATATCCTCCAGCACTATATAAACGTCGAATTTGACCTAATGATGAAACATATTCTAGAAATATATTACACAAAGTGTATAGTTGAAATGAATCTTGAGGTTGTGAATCTCCTGTCAATATTAATAATTTATTTTTTGAAGAAAAGTAAATTTTGTATTCATCAACGAGTGATGTAACTATTCCTTTTGAATGAGATACCCATGGTTTCTCAAGAGAAATAATATTTGCTATATTAATTGTATCAAGATTTTTTGCTAAAAAAGAAGACACTATTCCTCCTACACTGCCCATATCAGGTAAGGAAGAGATAACAGAAAAAGTATTGAGATTATGTAAATCTTTTTTAATTTCTAACTTCATAGCATAATTACAATGTTACTTAATTCATATATATTTTGATTATTAAATTAATAAAAATCTAAAGTTTCAATTATTATGATTTTATCATTATTAACTTTAATCATTATTCATAAAGATTTCTGAAGCGCTACTTTAAACCGTTTAGATATTGTATTAATTTTAATATTCCAGTATAATCCAAATCTGACATATTTTGTTTTACTGCAAATTGATACAATTGTCTTACTTGAGTAGTAACTGGCAATGAGATGTTTGATTCCTTTGCAGCATTCATGGCCAAATCTAAATCCTTGAACATGTTTTTTAGATAGAAAGATGGTGAAAAATCATCTTTAATCATTTTTGGACCTTTATTTTCACTCATTCCAGTCTTAAAATAAGTAGAATTTAAGATTTTCAAGTATAATGAAGGATCAATGTTATAGCTTTGAGACAAGATTATTCCTTCAGATAAACCTGAAGCTATCAAACCAATATTCAGATTTAATGCTAATTTTATTGCATTTGCATCGCCAATATTATTACCAACATAGAAAATAGATTTACCTATATGTTTTAGAACTGGTTTAATTTTTAGAAATGAATTTTTATTACCAGAAATTATAGGTATAAGATCGCCAGAGAGAGCAGCTTTTGGTCCACCCATTACAGGAATATTTAACATCGAGATTTGTTTATTTTGAAATTTTTTTGCACAAAATCTTGATTGATTTGGAGTAATTGTGCTAAAATCACCTATAATCAAATTAGCATTATTAGTACTAATTATTCCATTCTTATCAAAACAGACGTCTTTTAATGCATCAAAATCTGTAACGCATATTATTATAAAATCAGAATTATTGGCCAAATCTTTTGGCGAGTCATATGATTTTATTTTATATGATGCCAAGCTTTTTATTTTTGATTTAGTTCTATTAAAAACGTTAATCTTATACTTTTTAGTATTTAAAAGTCTAATACTTATATTGAGTCCTAAAAGGCCTAATCCAACAATACCTATATTCATATATTATTGGAATAAGTATATAGCAAATATATGCTATATTAGTTGAATAATTTAAATTAAAAAACAACATATTCTTTATAAAAAATAAAGATAAATCTAATAGATTATTCTTTAAGAAAAATAATTAAAAATGTTTTAAATAAATATTTGTATATAACATAATAGAAGGTTCTTATCTAATTATAAAGATCGTCTCCTGTTTGATGGGTAACAGAGACCTGGTGGATAAGAACCTTCTTCTATAATATCGTTACTAAAAACATGTTTTCAGTATTTAGATCAACAAATAAACGTCACCATTTTCGATCTTTGTCTCGTACAATTTCAGAGGTTCTTTAGCAGGTAAATTTTGTGGTATACCATCGTCTAATTTAAATATTGACATATGTAGAGGACAGGTAATTGATTTTTCAGATACATTTAGAAACCCGGTAGACAAATCAGCATAAGCGTGAGTGCAAATTCGATCACTAGCATAAATTTTATCGCCGATACTGACAATTAATATTTTTTTTTCTTCATAATCGAATTCAAAAATTTCATTATTCTTTAGTGATTTCAGTTCACAGACCTTCATCCATTCAGACATATCTATATCTCCATAAAACAATTAATAAATTTGATAAAAATCAACGATATTTGTAATGTTTTTCAAATATGTCTTCAGTTTCCCTGTACCTAGTTTTTTCTACTTCAAGAATTTGTTCCATGGCCTCATCAGTCTTAAGAATTAATTTCTTACCAAGCCATTTATTCTCAATAAGATAATTTATCCATGCCCTAATTGTAGGTCCCATTCTTCTAGACATAGGTTCTAAAAAGCCATTAACAATTTCTCTTTTTGCCAATTCTTCACTTAATCCTCTGCACATTAAATAAAATATCTGATTTTGGTCGATTTGAGCTACTGAAGCTGAATGTGTAGCCTTAACTTCATTCGCTTCAATTTCTAATCCAGGGATGGCATCAGATTTTGCACCTTTATCTAGCAATATAGCGTGACCAGCAAGGAACGATTCTGTATGTTGTGCCTGTTTATTAATCTTGATCATGCCCTTAAATAGAGATTGAGATGTATCTTTCATTACAGATTTAACTAAAACTCTTCCTTTAGTATTTGGACCTATATGAACTAAATTTGAAGTTACATCAAATGATTGATTTCCTATGCCAAATAGGATTTCTAGATCTTCTGCAGATGCACCAGATCCTTTCATAATGCTATCTATTTTATATCGGGATAATTGGGATCCGAATAAGCTGAGATACCATGACATCTTGCCATCTTTTTCTACAAATGCTTTCCTATTAGAAAAATTGACTGAATTATAATCAAGAGCTTGTAATGTTACCATTTCAAGTTGAGAATTAGGATGTATATGAGTATCTAGTAATTCAAAGCATGCTTGTTGATTTTTTTTTAGAATCTTAGATTCTTTGCTATCTTTGTTGTCAGAAGAATACAATTCTTGTACTATCATTGATTTAGAACTAGTATCAGAAATGATAATATTTCGAGATATTGACGAATAACCGTCAGGGGATAAATAATTTACTATCCTAATTGGATCTTCGATAATCATATTTTTTGGTATGTAAATAAAATAACCATTTTGATAATAAGAAGAAGATAATGCCAAATATTTATCTTCATTAAAATCCAACTTGTTGTGCATGAGATGTTCTTTAATGATATCAGAATAATCAGATAATCCTTCCGATATACTTGAAATAACAAATCCGTCTTTTCTCATTTTTTCAGAAACTGATAATTTTTGTATCTCTGAATTTATACATATTATATTATTCTCATTTTCTAAATCTTTATGTTCTACAATTTCAGAGAGAAATTGATTGTCATCCAGATAGTTACTTTTTGTATTATCGTCTTTAAAATATATATAATCTGGTAAAAGATGATTAGCATTAGAATATTTTGCGTATAAAGAAGAAACTTCAAATGGTAAACCATCGTATTTTTCTGATGCTTCTTTTCTAAGATCTAACATCCACGAGGGTTCTTTACTAGCAGAAATTATTTTATCATTTTCTTTATTAATATTAGTAAGATTATACATGTAAATCACGATTATTTAATAAATGGAGGTAAAATTAACCGACAGATCCGTCCATTTCTAATTTTACTAATCTATTTAATTCTACTGCATATTCCATAGGTAATTCCTTAGTAAAAGGTTCTATAAATCCACCTATAATCAAAGATAATGCATCAGATTCTGAAAATCCTCTACTCATAAGATAGAATATTTGATCTTCTCCTATTTTTCCAACTGTTGCCTCGTGAGATATCGTAGCATCGTCTTCATTTACCTCTACATATGGATAGGTATCTGTTCGAGAGACATCATCTAGTAACAAAGCATCACATCTTACATTTGATTTAACACCTGTAGCACCTTTCGCTACATGTAACAATCCTCTATAGGTAGTTCTTCCATTTAGTTTACTAACAGATTTACTTGTAATTCTAGAAGTGGTATTAGGAGCTAAATGAACAGCCTTTGCGCCTGCATCTTGATGTTGATCAGATCCTGCAAAAGCTATGGAAACAACTTCTGCATGCGCATGTTTTCCTAACATATAAACACCAGGATATTTCATTGTTAATTTGCTTCCAATATTGCCGTCAATCCATTCAACTTTTGCATTTTCGTAGGCATAAGCTCTTTTCGTAACAAGATTATATACATCCTTACTCCAATTTTGAATAGTAGTATAACGTATTTTTGCATCTTTTTTAGCTATTAATTCCACGACTGCAGAGTGTAATGATTCCGTAGTATAAACTGGCGCAGTACAACCTTCAATATAATGTACTTCAGAACCTTCATCAGCTACTATTAATGTACGTTCAAATTGACCGATATTCTCAGCATTAATTCTAAAATAAGCTTGTAAAGGTAAATCAACTTTCACGTTAGGTGGTACGTATATAAATGAACCGCCTGACCATACAGCACTATTTAACGCGGCAAATTTATTATCTTCTGGTGGAATAACCTTACCAAAAAATTTTCTAACAAGGTCAGGTTTTTCCTTTACAGCAGTATCTGTATCCATAAATATAACACCTTGTTTTTCTAGATCTTCTCTAAGATTATGATATACAACTTCTGACTCGTACTGTGCACCTACACCAGCCAAAAATTTTTTCTCTGCTTCAGGAATACCTAACTTATCAAAAGTATTTTTTACTGATTCAGGTACATCATCCCAATTTTTGCTTTGTTTATCTGCTGCTTTGGCATAATAATATATATTTTGAAAATTAATTTTTGATAAATCACCGCCCCAATTTGGCATAGGTTTATCCATAAAAACATCATATGAGCGTAATCTAAAATCTCTCATCCATGAGGGTTCATTTTTTAATTTGCTTATTTCTTTTATAGTTTCTCTAGTAAGACCTTTTTTACTTAGATAAGTGTATGTATCCACAGAATCCTTAAAGTCATATTTACTGTAATCCATATTGAGTTCTTCAGTAGTCATTATAATAAAATAACGGCGTTATGTTTTATATAAATTTTCCATTACAAAAAATACAAGTAAAGGTAGTGGATTTTTTTGATATACCAAATAAATCTATTTAAAGTATTCCAAAATAGTCTTGTAAATTCCATCAAGGGAATGAATAGAAGATTCAGTAAAGCGAATATTGTTTCTCTGCAATGCTCTACTAGTTGACGGACCTATAGATACAATAATATCAATATCATATAATGATGATTTAAGTTCGGGATCAATTTTATCTATTATTTCAAGAAATGAGGTAACATTAGAAGGACTAGTAAATACTAATGAATCGATTTTATTGGATTGCAATAAAATGGAAAAACCTCCCCAAATATGATCAATAGCAGATGTTTGAACTGTATATATAAAATATTCATCAACGAGATAACCAAATTTCTTTAATTCGGTTCTTAAATATCCATCAGCTCTTTTACTCCTAGGAATTATTATTTTTTGTTTTGGAGAAGCAATATTGGTATTTTGACTGAAATATTTGATTATTCCTTTTGATGAAAATTCTTTTGGGATAATATCTACTTTAATATTATTTTCAGATAATACTCTTTTCGTTGAATCCCCGATAGAGACTATTTTAACCGATTGATCATTCAAAATAGACAATATTTGAGATTTTTTCTTTAGTTGTAAAGCCATGTCGAATAAAACTTGGACGGAAACTGGACTTAAGAAAAAACAATAATCGTATTTTTTTCGTTGTAATTCTTTTATTATATGAAGAATAATAGTAGGATCTTCTTGAATAACTGTAGTAGGTTTAAGTGGAATTAATTTTGCATTATGTTTTTGTAATTTATTTGCAAAAATATCAATTCTAGAATCAGATTTTGTAATAGCGATAGTCTTACCTTTCATTGTTGGAAATAAACCAATTTATCTTACTAGATAAAGAAACTGTGTTTCCTATAATAATAACTGATGGAGGTTTAATAGATGATGATTTTAATTTATCTTGGATATTGTTTACGTTACCTATAACTAACCTTTGTTGCAATGTTGTTCCTTTTTCGATTACAGCGACAGGAGTTTCTTTTGACAATCCAGCCTGAGTTAGTTGATTTAAAATATTTGGTAAATTTTCTATTCCCATGAGTATTACTATAGTATCTACAGCATTAACAAGGTTATGCCATTTTACAGTTTTGGATACTTTAAGTGGATCTTCATGACCAGTTACAATTGCTACAGAAGATGAAAACTTTCTATGAGTTAATGGAATTCCAGAATAAATAGCTGAACCTATTGCTGAAGAGATACCAGGAATTATTTCAAAATCGATATTATTCTCCGATAGAAATTCTGCTTCTTCACCACCTCGCCCAAAAATAAAAGGATCGCCTCCTTTAAGACGTAATACAGTTTTTCCCATATTTACATATTTTAACATTAATTCATTGGTTTTAATTTGATTAATTGTCGGATCTCCAGAGGAACGTCCAACATAAATTTTTTCTGAACTGTCAGGTATTATTGAAAGTATTTCTTGACTTACTAAACGATCATATAATATTATGTCGCATGTTTTTAATAATTCGTAACATTTTACAGTAATTAATTTAGGATCTCCCGGACCAGCCCCACATATGTAAACCTTGCTTTCACGGTCAGAAGAATTTTTTGAAATATTTGTACTATTCATTTTATCTAATTTAATTTCTATTCCATTCATCCAATGTCACTTCCCAATCTTTCGCTAAATCTAAAGCTCCGTTTTTTATTAACAATTTTGCTATAGAATTACCAAATCTCTTTGGATATTTATAATTACCAGTTTTCTTTATATCAATAATTTTTTTTCCATCAGCAGAAAAAATTTTAGAATGAAAATATATCTTTTGTGTTTGAAAAGATGACCTTGCAAAGGCACCAATTGGAAATCTACAACCTCCTTCGATTTTTGATACAAGTGAGCGTTCTGCTAAAATAGATGTTTTAGACTGCTTATGTTCTATTTTTTTTAGTAATTTTATTAGTTTATAATTGTCTCTTCTACAAATTAATCCCATGGCTCCTTGACCTGGAGCTGGAACAAATTTTTTTTTATCAAGACGTTCAGTAATATAGTTAGTTAATTTCATACGCTTTAATCCTGCCTCTGCTAAAACGATAGCAGTATAATTACCTTCTAATACTTTCTTGATTCTAGTTTCGACATTACCTCTTATTGGTTTAATTTCAAGATCGTTTCGCATTGATAATAATTGGACGGCTCTTCTTAAACTGCTCGTACCTATAACTGATCCGGAAGGTAGATCTTTTAACATAATTTTGTTTTTGCTTATAAGTACATCTCCGGGGGACTCTCTTTTGGGTATTGAAGCAAGAATTAGGCTTGGCGGAAGGTCTGATGGAACATCTTTAATACTATGAACTGCAAAGTCAACTTCTCTGTTAACAACCGCTTCGTCTATTTCTTTTTCAAAAATCCCTTTTCGATCCATTGAAAATAATGGTTTTTTCTTATCAAGATCCCCTTTTGTTTTAATCACTGTAATTTTATATTGATATGATGAATTTATTTTTCGTAAAAGATTTAAAATTATCTTGACTTGTACTAGAGCTAATTTGCTACCTCTAGTTCCTATTCTCAATATTTGTGTAGCCATACCTAACTATAGATTTTTTTAATTGATTCACTGTATGATTCGATAGTCTTATCCAGATCGTCTTCGCTATGTGAATATGATATAAAACATGTTTCATATTGTGATGGAGGAATAAAAATATCCCTTTTCAACAATTCAAAAAATAATTTTCTAAATAGTTCAATATTGCTTTTCTTTATTCCTTTTATGTTGATTACTTTTGAATTAGTAAAAAATATTTGAAACATGGAACCTATATGATTAATAGAAAAGTGATTGAGGTTTTGGAAATTATCTTTAATTCCATTTACTAGTGAATCGCAATATGTCGAAATTTTTGGATATATTGATTTTCCTTCATCGATTAGTGTTTGAAGATTAGCCAAAGCTGCTGTTACGGATATCGGATTTCCTGCATAAGTACTTGCTTGATAAACGCTTCCATTAGGAGATAATTGATTCATCAATTCATCCCTTCCGCATATTGCAGCAATTGGAAATCCATTACCTAAGGATTTTGAGAAAGTAACTAGATCTGGTTTAATCCCAAAAAATTCACTAGCGCCTCCTAGTGCTAATCGAAATCCCGTTACGACTTCATCAAAAATTAATATAATGTTATTTTGTTCTGCTAATTTTTTAACATCGTTTAGATAATTTTTTTCAGGTAGAATCAATCCCATATTAGCGTATACAGGTTCCATAATTATACAACTTATATTTTCACTTTCTTGTTTTACTAAAGTTTCTAAGGAATGGATGTCATTATATTGGGCTATTAATGTATTACGAGAAATTTCTTTTAACGAACCAGATGATGATGGTACATTAGCAGCTCCAGAGCCAGCTTTTACTAGAACATAATCATATGATCCGTGATAACCACCGTCTAATTTTACGATCTTGTTTTTTCCAGTAAAGGCTCGAGATAATCTTATTGCAGTCATTGTTGCTTCTGAACCAGTATTAACTAACCTAGTTTTTTCTGCACATGGAACTAGATTACATAGACGTTCACAAAGCAATACTTCTTTTTCAGAAGGTATGCAATATAATGTTCCATTAGAGATTTGGTTTATTACTTTCTCAATAATTGAGTGATATGAATGGCCTAATAGTATAGAACCGTATGCCATACAATAATCAAGTAATATATTGTGCTCCACAGTTACAATTTTACTTCCTAATGAAGATGACACAAAAAAAGGATATGGTTCAAAAAATCTTACAGGACTATTTACACCTCCTGGTATTACTTTTTTAGATCTATTGAATAATTCAAACGATTTTCCCTTTGGTTTCAAATATGTTACTTTTATTTTTAATATTTTTATAGTTATCTAAGGTCTAAAAAAGGTTTAGGGAGATTTGTTTATTGATTTAATATTTGAGCTAGATGTTTTGCATAATAAGTTATCATCATATCAGAACCAGCTCGTTTAATTGCGGTATGAAATTCAAGTATTACTTCATTTTCATCTATCCAACCTTTTTCAGCAGCTGCTTTTATCATAGCGTATTCACCAGATACACTATAAGCACATATAGGAAGTCTTGTTCTTTCCCTAATCTGCCTTAGAATGTCAAGACAAGTAATAGCAGGTTTTATCATTATCATATCTGATCCTTCATTTATATCCATTTGAATTTCAAGTAAAGCTTCATTGAGATTTGATGGTTGTAATTGGTAACTTTTTCTGTTTCCAAATTCAGGATAAGAGTTAGCCAGATCACGAAATGGAGAATATAATGGAGATGCTAGTTTAGAAGCATAAGATAATATTGAAACATCTGAAAAACCACAAGAATCTAATTTTTTTCTAATTGCCATAACTTGACCATCCATCATCGCAGAAGGTGCTACAATATCTGCACCTGATTCCGCATGACTGTTAGCTATTTTAGATAGCTTGTCAATACTTAAATCATTATCAACAATATTATTTTTGATTATACCACAGTGTCCAGAATTGGTATATTCACACATACAAACATCAGTAATAATGACAACTTTATCACCAAAGTTTTTCCGTATTTCACGTATAGATTTTTGAATGATACCATTTTTTGAATAAGCTGAACTAGCAGTACTACTTTTTCTTGAAGGCAGTCCAAACAGTATAACTGAATTAATACCTAGGTTTAAAATAGATTGAATTTCATTTTGAATTTTACTGATGGAAATTCTATTAATTTCAGGAATAGAAGTATTTTGGGATTTTAAATTTTCTTGAATGAAAAGAGGACATATTAAATCCTTGGTAGATAATCGAATTTCCTGTAAAAGATCACGAATAGATTGATTTTTTCTTAATCTTCGTAATCTAATTGTAGGAAATGATGAGTAAAATTGTGTATTAAATTTATCTATATTCAACTGCTTCTTTCGTGTTCATAATTAAATATCTTTGAGGCTATTTTCATTATGTCTTGATCATCATTGTAATCACTTTGAATTTGCTTCCTTAAATTATTCATAGGTGTAGAAATGATACCTTCTAATAATGCATGAGAAAATTGTTCAATGATTTTAGATTCTCTAGGTCCAACGCTAGAACCTAAGATAGATAATGCTTTTTGTAATTCACGTTCTCTAATTTTATCTACATTTCTAAATACTGAAATTACTACTGGATCAGCGTGTTTTCGTTTTAAAAAATTGGCTACATTTTCCATTTCAGTCTTTATTATAATTTCTGCTAGTTGTATTTCTTTTTCGCGTGACTTTATATTATTTTTAACAATTTGACCAATCTGGTCCATATTAAACAAAGTAACTAATGAAATAGACGAAACAGTATCTTCTACCGTTCGTGGATTAGATAAATCAAATATAGATAAAGATTTGTTTCTATTGCTCATTATTTCTTTGATTCTATCATATGTTAATAAATAATAAGGAGCAGTTGTACTAACAAAGACAACATCCATATCGTAAAGAGATTCAAGAGCATCATCAAATAAAATTGGTTTTCCACCATTAGTATCTGCAAAAGATCTAGCTCTTTCGAAAGTTCTACTAGTATTCATAAAATCAATATTTCTTTGTTTTAATGCTTTTGCTACCAAACTAGCTCCTTCACCAGAACCAATTAACAAAATTTTCTTATTTGGAAAGTTATTGACGGAATTATTCGCTAAATTAACAGCAACAGATCCAACAGACACACTTCCTTTGTTAATACCTGTTAGGTTTCTTACTTTATTACCAATTCTAATTGCTTTTTCAAAGATTGTAGGTAAATTGTTTTGAACATATGAATTAGTTTTGGAAAATTCAAAAGAACGTTTTACTTGACCTATGATTTGGTCTTCACCTATTACAAGAGAATCTAAACCAGAGACGAGCTTTAATAGATGTCTTATAACTTTTTCACCTCTTTCTACCACTACAAGTTTTGCAAAATCATCAAAAGTTAATTTGGAAGAAATTTCCCATTGCTTTATTATTTTTATAAAATCAAAATTTCTATCAACAATTACAAAAATTTCAACTCTATTGCAAGTTTGTAGTATTATACATTCTTGTAATCCGTCAATTTCCAACAGATTAGAATAAGCTTTGTTAAGATCTTTAAAGGCGAATTTTTCCAATAAATGAATAGGAGTATTTTTATATGTAATCCTGATATTAACCAAATTTGAAAATTGCGATACTACCTCCATATTACTTTTTAACACTCTCCCATTTGTTCAAAAGTTCTAAAGTAGCATGTCTAGCCTCTTCTATTTTATCTTCACTAATTAAATTTTGAATAGTATTATCATTTAAGATAGAATACAAGAACTGCTTTCGTTCATTTACTGTTTGGATTACTGGACGGGCAGCATTCCTAGCAAATTCTTGCAATTTGGTATTTTCTATATCAGATTTAGTAATGCTTTTTTCCAATATTTGTTCTACTTTAATTCTTAATTTCCGTGCCATTAAAGGACTTCTTCCATAGGTAGAAATTGCAGTTTGAAGAACTCCTTCTATATTAATAATAGAAGCATAAGAAAAATCACTCACTGGTGGATCATCTGCAGCATATACGAATGATCCCATAGAACGTCCCTTTTCTACAATTTTTCTATTTAGATTCTTATCATCTGTTGCAGCTAAAATCAAAAATGGATCAGAAAAATCATTTAAAATATCTGCATTATTAATTTTTTTCCGTATAATATTGATTTTTCCTTGTTGATTTAAATTATATAAAATTGGATCAATCTCATCACTAATTAATACAATATTACAATTTTGACCTAATAATCCTTTTACTTTGCGAACCCCTTCGGTACCTCCACCTACAACTATTACAAGTTTTTCCGAGAGGTTAAGGTCAACGATCAATTATAACACCAAGATAATATATGAAACTTAATTTAAAGATTTTTTAAATTATTTCTACATAAGTGATAAAATAATAAACTTTAATTTTATAATAATTACCAAAAAGATATTTAGTTTGATTTCTATAAATATATGAAAATCATATTAATTGAATAGAAAAAAAATATCAGATTTAAGATTAAATCTTGAAAATTTAGAAGAGATAGGACCAGCTACCAAGTCACATTTAAGAGAATCTGGAATAGAATCGATAAAAGATCTAGTAGTAAGAGGTCCACAAGACATATCTGAATCTACAGGAATGTCCATAGAAAAATCTGTAGATCTTTGTAATAAAGCTAGAGCAAAATTAGAAGAGTATGAAATAGTGAATAAATCATTCATCTCAGCTACAGAGCTATATAATAAGAGAAAATTTATCGATCGAATTTCTACTGGATCCGAAAATCTAGACAAATTATTAGGAGGAGGAATTGAAACCGGTTCAATTACTGAAATTTATGGTGAATATGGTTCTGGTAAAACTCAAATTTGTCACACACTAGCAGTTTTAGTACAATTAAAAAAAGAAGAAGGGGGTTTAGAAGGAAATACTATTTACGTAGACACAGAAAACACATTCAGACCAGAAAGAATTGCATCAATATCTAATGCACGCGGTATTAACCATCTAAGTTCGTTAGAAAGCATAATAGTAGCGAAAGCATTCAATAGCTCGCATCAAGAATTAATTATTCAAGAATGTGGAAAAATAATAGAAGAAAATAATTCAAGATTATTGATAATAGATTCAGCTATTTCACATTTTCGTGCTGAATTTTTAGGAAGAAGTTCACTCTCAGAAAGACAACAAAAACTAAATAAATTTATGCATACATTGATTAGAATAGCAGAAACATATAACATAGCCGTAATAATAACCAATCAAATACAATCATCACCAGACACATTGTTTGGTGATCCATTTAAACCGACTGGTGGAAATGTAATAGCTCATTCTAGCACTTATCGAATTTATTTGAAAAAATCTGGAAAAAATAGAATAGCACGCATAGTTGATAGTCCATGTCACCCAGAAGTAGAAGCACTATTTACATTAGGAGAAAAAGGTGTTTCAGATCCTGTATAATTTTTAGATAATATTAAATTAAGGAATCTTTATAAATATATTTGCTATGCCAAAATCTCATGGTTTTAGAAGAAAATCAAGATCGGTATTAACTAAAGGTAATCTTAGAGGTATATCTTATCTTTTAATAAATTATAATATAGGAGATAAAGTCATTGTGGATATTGATCCTAGTGAACATAATACTATGCCGCATAAAAGATATCAAGGAAGAAATGGTACTATAAAAGAAGTTGGAAGAAGGATATTAAAAATTGGAGTTCAGTTAGGAAATAAAGAAAAAATTCTACAGGTAAAAATGAATCATATAAAACCATTTCAATAAAAATAAGTGAAAAACATGGCAGACATAATAAAAAAAGAAATTATAACTCTACCACAAGTAAAAAAAATTTTAGAAGAGGTAGAACAGGAAAATATGGACCAAATTCAAAGATGGACATTAGATTATATTAATAAGTTTGTAAAGACAGATTCAAAAAATGCAGAAAAGATGATGAAGGAGTTAATAGAACAATGTTATTTAAAGGAAGAAGAAGCTGTAGAACTGGTAAATTCCATGCCTACTTCAATAGAAGAATTACGGGCATTTACATTTGGATGGAAAAAATTAATTTTAACTGATACATTAGAAAAAATGCTAAAAATATTGAATAACAATAAATAAAATAATAGGAACAATATATCTTGTCTTCATTAGGTTCTAATATACATTCTAGTAAAAATAATAATAGGAATGATCCTAGTCGTGACAATTATCACAGGAGACGAGATTTTAGTAATTTTCATAACCAAAATAGAAGATACGAAGAATATGCTGTAATAATGGATTTCACTATCAGAGGAAAATCATCTACAGTAAGAAGAAGAGAAGGAATAATTATTCAAGCTATTGGAGAAGAAAGATTAACATTATTAGAATTGTTTGGAGATCAATCAAAAAAGTTTGAAATTGGTGAAAGAGTGTACATTGGACGTGAAGGAAGAGAAAAAATAATTAGTGTCCTTGGAAGATTGAGTTATAATGATTTATCAGTTTCAGCAAAAAATGAACTACCAAAAATAATTGAAACAATAGTTACAAATAATGAAACAAGATTTGTTGATTATATAAATTCATCACAACCGATTAATCCGCGTGTGCATGGATTAGAATTAATTCCAGGAATAGGTAAAACGTATATGAGAAGCATAATAACTGAAAGAGAAAAGAAAAGGTTTGAGAATTTTAAAGATGTACAAGATAGAATTGGGATAAAAGAACTATCGAAACTTATTTCAAAAAGAATTTTAGAAGAAATTTCAGGCGAAGCTAGAATGAATTTATTTGTCAGAAAATGAGGGTATCAAAAAGAAAATATCTTGGACAACATGATCTTAACGATTCGAAAATAGTAGAAAAGATTATATCCTATTCGAATATAAAATCAGAAGAAATTGTTTGCGAAATGGGTACTGGTAACGGTATTTTAACATCACAACTGTGCAAACATGCAAAATTTGTAAGATCATTTGAAATAGATGAAAAGAAACAGAAACATTTAATAAATCTAACGAAAAAGCATGATAATTTAGAAATAATAAACAAAGACATTATTAAGGAAGATGTATACTTTGATATTTTTGTGTCTAATATACCATATTCTCAGACCAGAAAAATTTTTTTTTGGTTGACTACAAAA
This sequence comes from Nitrososphaeraceae archaeon, assembly GCA_050043595.1. Taxonomy (GTDB): domain Archaea; phylum Thermoproteota; class Nitrososphaeria; order Nitrososphaerales; family Nitrososphaeraceae; genus TH1177. Next base: position 19,228 of record JBNAIF010000265.1, read on the forward strand.
AAATTTAACAGAGCAGTAATAATGATTCAAAAAGAAGTTAGTGAAAAGATTATTTCGAAAAAAGGTCAAAAAAAATATCGATCAATTTCAGCTATATTACAATATTGTTTTTATATTGAAAGACTTTTTGCAGTAAATAAAAGATCATTTGATCCAATTCCGAAAGTTGATTCAGAAATAATTAGATTAACAACGAAAAACAAAATTATGACCAAAAAGACAATTTCTATCATAAATTGGATATTTTCATTAAAGAATAAAAAAGTAAGCAATATTTTAAAAAAATATAATATAGAGTCAGAATATGGCAATCTTAAAATCAAAGAATTAAGTCCTGAACAACTTGTGGCATTATCAAAAAAAATAAAGGTTGAAAGTAAAAATTAATAATAATGATATTTACGTTCCTTCAGATGATAGTTTATTACTTTTTGATACTATTAAAAACTATGAAGGAGATTCTGTTTTAGAAATTGGATGTGGAGAAGGAATGTTGTTACCATATCTACAGAAAAAATTTAAAGTGATAGTGGGAACAGACATTAATTTAAATGTAATACGAAAAATTAAAACAGAAATGAAAGGAAAAGATCAAAATATGTTTTTATTATGCTGTGATGCTGCAAATGGGTTAAATTACAAATTTGATCTAATAATAAGTAATCCACCATATTTACCGAATGAGAATGAAATGAAGCTAAATGATATTTCAATTTATGGTGGAGAATTAGGTATAGAAACTACAATGCATTTTATTAATTCATCAATATCATTATTGAAACCCAAAGGAAAAATAATAATAATAGTATCTAATTTATCGAATTTGGAATTTTTATTTAAATATTTAAGAAATTTGGATTTATGTAAAAAAATTTTGAAATCCAAAAAAATGTTCTTTGAAACACTTTATGTACTTGAAATAAATAAAAATAATTAATTTATTTAGACAATAATTTTGCAGCTCTTTGTGAAATATGTTCTGCCATTTGAGACAATGAAGAATTTCCACCTAAATCATAAGTCACATATTTATTTTCATTAATAACATCATTTGTTGCGTTAAAAATTGCTTGAGAAATATCTTTCTCACCTAAAAATTCAGCCATCCAAGCCCCAGAACAAATAGTAGCAACAGGATTGACTTTGTTTTGACCGGAGTATTTAGGTGCACTTCCATGAGCAGGTTCGAACATTGCATAATTATCGCCGTAATTTCCGGAATAAACATTACCTATTGATCCAACATGCCCAGATGCACATTCGGAAATAATATCCATAAATAAATTTGTGCTTAACAACAAACTATTGTTAAAACGTTCTGGATTTTTAACAAGTTGTTGAGTTACATTATCTATATAATATTCTTCTATATCAACATCGTTATTTAGCTTATGAAATTTTTCTACTGATTCCATAAAAATTCCATCAGTTTCCTTCAGAATATTCCTTTTTGTTACAACAAAAATCTTTTTGAATTTAAGATCTTTTGCTAGTTGAAAGGATTTTTTTGCCAAACGTTCACAACCTTTACGTGTAATTTTCCTTATGGCTATAGCAGAATCGTCACTGGTTTTAAATTCTATTCCAGCATAAAGGCCTTCGGTAGATTCACGTACACAAACAAAATTGAGATCTTTGATAGAAGTAGAGTAGGTTTTAATTGGCCTGATATTTGCATATAATTCAAATTTCTGTCTGATACTTACTGCTACACTTCTTGGAGCAGAAGGATCTGGGATAGTGGTAGTAGGTCCTTTAAAACAAGCATCACTATTTTTTAAAAGATCCCACACTTCATCGGAAATATATGAAGTGGTTTTATTTTTTTGCCAATATTCAGAACCAGCGTCGACTGAGATTAATTCAATAGATGAATTACAATTATTAAGAACATTTATCATAGCTTGAACTAATTCTGGGCCCGTTCCATCTCCTTTTATAACAATTGCTTTTTTTGCCAAAAAGTATCAAATCTTCACTTGAACGGATCTCTTTATATTTTATTTGGATCTTATCCATTTTTACTAATATTTGGATCTTAGCTCCATTTTTACTAATATGTCATTTGAAAAAGGAGGTAACAATGATGCATTAGTAACACTTACAAATCTATTTTCTTCAGAATAGTAGGAATAACTTAAAGAATAATCATCAAGAATAATAATTTCTTTTTGAGGAATTCCAGTTTCATTATTAAATACAGTGATCGTCTTATTATCAATAGTATTTCCGAACCTATCCAAAGCAGGATTATTAGTTATATATAACTGCATAAAATCAGCCATTCCCAATCTGATTGGTCTGACATATTGAATATGAAGATTTTCACCTATTTCATCTGTATGTATGACATGTATACATTCTTTTCCGTCTTTTATTTCTCGACCTATATCACCAGGCAATAATTTCTTTTGATCATCTACAAAAATATTAATAATTGGAAAAATTTCAAAATTATCTCCATTGTGTTTTTTTAAACAAATGCCTAAAACTTCTGGAGGAGGTGCAAATTGCATGATTATAATGCCTGCCAATGTAGCTATACCTATCATAACTGGAGGGAGTAGGAGTTGTTTTTTAGTAACTTTCTTGCCTGGTTTTGGAGGTTTGAATTTTCTTTTTGGCATTAATTAAAATATGTTTTAAAATATTATATTAGTATTTTTCTAAAGTTATATAACTCATTCAAATTTATGTAAAATATGCGTATAGTTCAACTTTCAGACATTCACATAGGAAAGTATTTTCAACAAGAAATATTTGATATTTTGGTAGATGAAATTAACAATGAAATAAATCCCGACGCAGTAGTAATTACAGGAGATTTAACAGATGACGGTCTTTTAGAACAATTTGAGCAAGCAGACAATCAAATAAAAAATATAAAGTGTTCAAACAAGATAATAATTCCAGGAAATCACGATTACAGACATACTGGGTATCTAATTTTTAAAAAATTTTTTCCAATGAAAAACCAGATATATGACTTTGGAAATGAAATTATTTTGACATTAAGTACTGCAAGACCAGATCGTGATGAAGGAGAAGTTGGCTATAGACAAAACTTGTGGATGGAAAAATCATTAACAAAATTCCACGACAGAATAAAAATAATAGCAATGCATCATCATCTTATTAGTATTCCAGATACTGGAACGGATAAGGTAATAATTTACGATGCAGGTGATGCATTAAGATCTTGTCTACAATCTAAAGTAAATGTTGTATTGTGCGGACATAAACATAGACCATGGCTATGGAGACTAGGTTCTTTAGAAATTGTTTATGCAGGAACTGCAACATCAAAAAGGTTTAGAGGATTTTTTAAAAATTCGTACAATATTTTAGATATTAACAAAAATAAAATATCCTTAAATATTAAAATTGTGGGTGGAAAAATGTCACCTTTAAGTGATCTTGTTGAAAAATATAAACCATTTTTTAATTAAAATGGATCGTTTAAATAAATTGAATTTTTAGAAATCATCTATATAATATTTTCATATATTTTCATTTTAAAAAAATAAATAAACCACATATTGAAGTAATAACAGTAATTACTTGCTTAAAGTTTTTATTGATGGTGCATCTCGTGGAAATCCCGGAAGTTCGGGAATAGGAATTTTAATATATAGTAAAAATATTTTGTTACTGAAACATGGGGAATATATAGGTTTTAAAAATAATTTAGAATCAGAATATATTGCATTGAAAAGAGGTTTACAATTAGCATCAGAATATGATAATGAAATTACAATATTTTCAGATAGTTTATCAACAATAAAAAAAATACGAAAGAATACAAGAATAAGAAAAAGAGAACTAAAGGTTATTTCAAGGCAAATAAAAAATTTAGAGACAAGGTTTAATAATTTAACTTATATATATATCCCTAGAAGAAAAAATTTTCAAGTTGACAGATTAGCAAACGAAGCGATAGATAATTACTTTAAATATATAAATTAAAAAGATATTATGGCAGCTATGAAGAATCAGAGTTAATTTTGAATTTGTCGATGAAATAAAGGCATTTGACTGAGCTGCATTTCATAAATTTGAACTAAAGGTTTATGTAATCATAATAACTGAATTAGTCTGTCTATTGTTTAAAAGGAAAGATGCGAAATTCAGTGCCATCAAAGACATAATAATAATAGTGATAGGTATTGTAATAATCTGGCTAGCTATTAAGGTAGTTTTTAATGTTGATAATCCATTTTATGTTGTTTCTTCTGGAAGTATGATACCAGTTCTTAATGTTGGAGATATCCTAGTAGTTAGAGATGGAGATACATTCGAAAAGTTAGAAATAGGAGATATAATTGTATTTGATAAACCAGATGGAGAAGAAAAGGTAATAGTACATAGAATAATAGAAATTAATGAAGATTTTGATGAAAAAATAATAATCACAAAAGGAGACGCAAATTCCGGTATAATTCCTGGAACTGATTTTCCTATAAGAGAATCAGAGTACATTGGCGAGGTTGCATATGTCATTCCAAAAGTAGGATTGGTAATAAAATACCTAAATCCACCTGTTAACTATATATTGATTGCAATAATTGTTGGTGCTTTGATATTCACTAATATCAAGAAGAAAAAAGATGATACTAATAGTAATGAAAACATATGATAATTTAAAGTGCATTAACCTTTTTAATAATGGTTAATACATCTTCATCCATAAGTACATGATCAAGACCTACTTTTTGACCAGCAAATTTTACACTATTACCCCATATTTGAGCGAATCTAAAATCTCTCAACATATTTCTATGTAATTTGTGACAAATATCTTTAACCTTAGTGCCTTTTCTGACAATAAGAGGTTCTTCATAATCAGTTTCCTTCCCTTTTGGTCTCATATAAATTCGTATAAAGTCTAATTGATTGAAAATCAATTGTTTTAGATTTTCAATATTTTTATTTGAATTAGCAGAAATTGGAACTACATTTTGTTCTAAATTTTTGAGTATCAATTCTAGATGAGATTTTGAAATCAAATCAATTTTATTCAATACTATTATTGCAGGAGGATAAACCCTATTTCCATTCAAAACATCAATCAAATCATCGGCTTCAAGCGATGGTTCTTTAATAGCAACCTGACCATTATGAATTCCATATACTCTACATATTTCACGAATCATTGATGAAGAAAGTTTATTGTTAATATCTTTGCTGATTAATAAACCACCCTTTGGAGTTTTGACAATGCGGATATTTGGAGGAGATTTGTTGACTTTAATTCCTATTTCTGATAATTCATTTACTAGCACTTTGAGATGATTAGGTTGAAATACATCAATTATTATCAATACTAGATCTGAAGTTCTTGCAACTGATAATACTTTTTTACCCATACCTTTTCCAGACGCAGCTCCTTTTATTATTCCAGGTAGGTCAATAACTTGGATTTTAGCTCCGTTGTATTCCATCATACCAGGAACTGCTGTAAGAGTTGTGAACTGATACTGACCGATTTTAGAATTTGCTTTTGTTAAACAATTTAAAAGAGTAGATTTGCCAACACTCGGAAAACCTATTAATGCCACTGTGCCATCACCTTCTTTCCTAACATCGTATCCAGAATTATCTCTACCTCGGGATACATTTTTGCCGTGTTTATTTTCCTCTAGATCTCGTTTGAGTTTTGCTATTTTTGCTTTAAGTAATCCTATATGAAATTCAGTTGCCTTATTAATTTGTGTTTTATGAATTTCATCTTCTAATGCTTTAATTTTTTCTGGAATGCCCATTATAAAAACAATTTATGATTTAAATAAAAAATAGAAAAATACAATATATTAAAAAATTCCAAATAGCTTAAAACCATGCATAGACGCTATTGTCGACCCCAAAAATATCATTACTTTCCATGGCATTGCAGGTAAAGATGGTGCGTTCAATGTTATGTGATGGTTGTCGATTATGTTAGTAATGTAATCTGTCACCTTTGCATTCCAAATCTTATATTCAATTCTATGTTTTTTAAGAATGGATTCTAATTCATAAATCACTGGAGATCTTACAGATCTAATGTGTTGCACATATTGTCTAGATATTTCAACTTCACCTTGAATGGCGATAAAATCTTTGTTCATTTCTAAAAGTCTTACATGAATTTCCCAAGGTTTACGAAGCCTTTTTGAGAATCCATTTCCTATTTGCCCAGGTTTTTTATTTTCAAATTTTACTTTGCTAAAACCTTCATCTATTAGAGTTTTAACGATTTCATCTTTTTTTATCTTGACTAATAAACTTAAATGATCTAATTGAATATCTTCAAAATTAATAGATTCTTGTATTCCTTTTAATACATTAATTCTTTTTGGATATCGGGTAAGAAACTCAGACATAGATTTATTGAATTTTGAGATCTCGGTTATATTAAAATGCTATGGAATTATAAGTCTATGAAGATAAACCTCTAAAGTAAATATCGGTATCATAGTTAACTGCAAATGAATTCCATGAAAGTCTTTTATTTGTCATGATAACATTAGCGCCACGTATTATCACAAATGGAATTGATTCATTACTTTCACCCATTGCAAATGTAGCCATGGTAGCAAGACTATCTGCCACTGCTTTAAAAGTATATTTTATTGTATTTCCAAACAAGTCTTTTTTTGCTCGATGATCTTCCACAGGTTCTAAGCCTGAACAACTGATTGCCATTCCTGTAGTACCTACTCTAGTTGGCATTAATCTACTATCTGAAATTATAATACCTACATGTATGCCCATGTTTACTAAAAAATTAATTCGTAAATTATTTGCAGACTTGAAAGGTTCTTTTGGAAAACAAATTACATGATTGTTGAAAATGTTTGAGGAATCTATTCCTGCATTTGGAGCAAGTATTCCATTTGTGATAGAGAGTAAAAAACCTGGAATACCAGAAAAGATTTTATCAGCCTCACGCAAAATGATTTCAGTAATTCTAGGGTCCATGGTATATTGCTTAGCCAATTTCAATGCAATATTACTCGGTCTTATTTTATTGATATTTATGATAGAACCTTCACTCATTGCTACAAATTTGCTTGAGAGAACTATAACATCATTATTCCGAATTGGAACATCCGAACTAATTAAGGTATCATAGAGGTTGAATTTTTTTATCTTTTTTGAGATTGAGATTGGAATTATTTCTATCAATAACAAAATTAACGTACTTTAGGAATTATTTAAATAGAATATGAAAATAATTCTAAAAAAATTGTATGAAAACAACTATGACTATATAAATATGTAGAGGCGTGATTGTCATTCAGGAGAATAAATGATTAATTGAATCAGTTAAATGTAAAGAAATAGCATACGAACAATTAGAAGGAAGAAAAACTTGATCAAAATACTAATATAGATGCAAATTTAACAATATATAAAAAAAATAATAAAAATAATTGTGATATATTTTTATTTATAAGGACTTTAGTAATATTCTAATATTCAATATTATCTAGAAATTAATGTATTTATAAAAAGTTTTAATTGATGTAATTGGAATTGTAATTTGTAAAAATAAATGGGAATGACAATTACTGAAAAAATCTTGGCTAAATCATCCAATAAAAAAAATGTAGTCCCTGGAGACGTAGTAATAACTAATATAGATAAGGTTATGATTCATGATGTTTCGGGTCCTGGAGTTATCAAAGTTTTTAGTCAATGGGAAAAAAAAGGAGTAAAACTTAAAAAAATATGGAATCCAGATAATGTGTGGATAAGTGAAGATCATTTTGTTCCAGCTGCCGATAGACATTCTGCGGAAAATATTACACATTTGACTAAGTGGTCCAAAAAATACAATATAAAAAAACATTACAAATATGGACTAGGTCAATATGGAATATGTCATACATTATCTCATGAAGAAGGATTAGTACTTCCTGGAGAAGTTTATGTGGGCGGCGATTCACACACAAATACTACTGGCGCTTTAGGTGCATTAGCAGTAGGTTTAGGTCATACCGATATTGCATATGTTCTTATGAATGGAAAAATATGGTTTAAAGTACCGGAAACAATATTATTTAAATTAGTTGGTAATAAACCAGAACATATAATGGCAAAAGATATAATTTTGAAGATAATTGGAGATATTGGACATGATGGAGCAAATTACAAAACAATGGAGTTTGGAGGAGAAAGAATCAAAGATATAACGATAGAAGAAAGATTAACTCTTACAAATATGACTACGGAAGCCGGTGCAAAAAATGGAATTATCGAATCAGATGAAATGACATCTAAGTATATAAAAGAAAGGACAAACAAGGAATTTAAAACCATAAAAAGTGACAATAATGCGGAATATTGTGACATATATGAATATGAGTTAGATAAGATTGAACCAATTGTAGCAAAACCATATTCCCCAGAAAACATTGCAACAGCAAGAGAAGTACAAGGAATAGAAATAGACAAGGCATATATTGGCTCATGTACAGGCGCCAAATTAGAAGACTTGAGAATGGCGGCAAAAATAATAAAAGGAAAACAAGTTAAAACACGAACAGAAGTACTTCCAGCAGCACAATCAATTTACGTAAAAGCAATCAAAGAAGGTTTAATAAATATATTCTTAGAAGCAGGTGCGGTAGTTGGACCACCTACTTGTGGGGCTTGTTGTGGTGCACATATGGGAGTATTAAGTAAGGATGAAATTTGTATTAGTACAACTAATAGAAACTTTCCAGGTAGAATGGGACATTTAAAATCGAAAACTTATTTGGCATCACCCATGGTAGTTGCTGCATCTGCAATTAAAGGAAAAATAACTGATCCGAGGGATATAAAAAATTGAGCGTTTTAAGATGCAAAGTGCACAAATATGAAAGAGATAATATAAGTACTGATGTAATTATCCCTGGACCGTATTTAAAAATACACGATCATAAGGAATTGGCTAAACACGCAATGGAAGGATTAGATCCGGATTTTGTGAGTAAAATAAATCAAGGGGATTTTCTTTTAACTGGGAAGAATTTTGGATGCGGTTCGAGTAGAGAACATGCACCTATTGCACTTCATGAAGTAGGAATTAAAGCTATTTTATCACCTTCGTTCGCAAGAATATTTTATAGAAATGCTGTTGATGGGGCATATTTATTACCTATCGAAATAGAAGATATTCTATTAAAACAAATTTCAGACAATGACGAGTTGGAGATAAATTTAGAAAATAATGTTATTAAAAATATCACAACAAATGAAATATACAATATAAAACCATTTCCGGAAATAATCTCAAAGATAATAAAAGCAGGAGGACTTTTAAAATTCAAGATGTGATATAGATTTGATACAATTTTTTTAAAATGACAAAATAACTAGATCAGAAATAAAATAAAGTAATTATTAAATAGAATTATTTGGATAAAAATATTAACAATATAAAGAATTTTAACAAATAATCTTTAATTTTTATTTCTCAAAAAAATTATTGGAATTTATAAAATAAATTATGGTGGATTTTATCCACATTATTCGCCTTTATCTTAGTTATCCTTGTCGTTATCATCATCATCGTCATCATCGTCATCATCGTCATCATCGTCATCATCGTCATCATCGTCATCATCGTCATCATCGTCATCAGCAGTTGTTTCAGTTTGAACAGGAGCGGGAGAAATATTATCTACTGTTTCTGTTTCCAAAACCATTCCACTAATTGTATATGTAGCAGAGAATAAATCACCATCAATCGTATGTAATGCTAATGCATTGCCAGTAAATGGTACTGTAGCTGCATTGATTATGCCATATTCTGGAGTTAATAGAGTTATTGCAACCACATTATCACCTAATTGAGAAGTCGGAAGAGTACCAAATTCAGGATCAACAGCAGTAGAGTTAAGATAGTTGTGCAATACTAGTACCTCTACTGGATGAGTTGCAGTATAAGTCAATATTCCAGTATAGACATTACCATCATCACGAGGAGGCAATAATAAAGCTAGCTGATGAGATTCATGACCTGGGAGTGGATCTTGTGAAGATGTCACTGTACCTTGTTGTGAAAACTTTTCACCAGATGACAGAGTAGTTGCAAAATCTTCTATTGTTGATTCTGTAGCATTATCTTGTGCATAGACAGACCAATTATCATTCATACTGACTAAACCTATAGTCAATAATGAAAAGATAATAGCTGCGTTTGTTGTTATATTCAATTTGTTCATAGCGTATTCTTATTTTGTTTAGAATTACATATTTAAGAACCTTTTGTTATAAATTATACAAATAATATTGACAAACGTACAATGAATATTACAATCTGTTCATAAATTTAATTATTTTAGATTTTATTAAATCTGAAATTTATTCTTTATCTATAGCTTCTATGTGACATGGATGTCCGCGATGATCTTGATTTAAAATATTTGCTTCTTCTTCTGTAATGGGAAATTTTTCATCATATAGATTATCTTCCCCTTCCTTTTCCAACAATACCTTTTTGCATTGATCACAAACTAATTGCAATACAACAACCATTCTCGTTTTAAAGAAATAATCATATATAAATTTGTTATATATTGAAAAGTATTTAACTACCTTATATTATTTTTACCTGTGATTTTAAATAAAATATGCGCCTATTGTGGTAAAGGAGTTAAAGATGAAGGATGGCCACATGTAGAAGGTGACTCTAATAGAGGTGTTTTAAAAATTGAACATTTTTGTTCTCATGAACATAAAATGAATTTTTTAATGAGTAAAGAAACAATGGAGTAATTTACTCAACTACTCTTTTAAACAAAGATCTTATTTTTCCAGAGAATGAATCTTTTATCTTATTTTCACCAGTTCCCGCAAAACATTTTTCACATAAAGCTTTAAGATTTGCAGGACTATTATCTTTCAATGAACCATTAATATGATAAAATTTTGGTTGTTCGTTGTTATTAAACCTTTTACTACATGTTTGACACTTGTATTTTGCTCTTTCTAACACGGTTTGTCTAACCCCAAGATTTATCTTTGTAATTTTTTTCTTTTTATTTCCTGTAGAGGAAGAAAACATAATAAATAAATAAACATATCATGAATTAATCTTTTCGAATTATTAAGATAACATTATAAAAATTAGTTAATTATTATTTCGCCTCTCATTGTAGATGGATGTAGAGAGCAATAATATTCAAAGATACCAGGTTCGTTGGAAGCAATTGCAGTAACAAAGTCTTGCCCAGCAGACATGTAAGCTGTATTGATATTCAATTCGTCAACAATAAAATCATGCTTAACAAAATCTTTGTTTACTATAGTTAATTTAGTAGGAATTTCAGAATTGGCAGAAATCGTAGGATTACTATTATTGAATAAATTATTTTGAGCAATCAATAAAATACCTGAATTAATCTGTGTATCAGGTATTTCTTCAGAATTTAATAAATTACCTATTCCCCATAAAGAACCAACTATTATGAACGATATTACTATTATTGCTATTATGTTATTTAACATTCTAGTTAAATAAGAAATTTATGTTATCAAATATACAAAAATAATATCGTTGTTTATGTTCCATATTTTATCCCTTTTGATACTATCGAACGTAAGCATTCAATCGCCGAAAGAATCGCCAATTGACTAGTTTTAGGATTATTATAACTCGGTACGTTTTTAACTTTTATTATCATTTCACCAAATTTGCCGGTTACTTTAATTTCATGTTTATTTATCTTGATATAAGGATCAGCTATAACTTTTACTTTGGTTTTTTCAAAACCAATTCCACATAAACCTAACAGGGCAGCAACATTAACGTTAGCAGGAAAATTTTTTACGGCGTCTACCACAGAACCCTCGAAAAGTATTGTTTTCTTTTTTATTGAACCTAATCGTATATCTGAGTATTCAAAAAAGTGGGCACCCTCAAAAGATTTGGGATGTTTTGTGGTTATCAAGGTGATAGAATTTATTTGTTCGCTAACACTTTTTATAGCATCTATTCCTGCAATAGCACCACTCGGAATATATATATTGACTTTATAATCAGAAATGTTTTTAACAATATCATGATAGAAATCTACGTCTGTAAATGCACCTACACTCATTACTAAAACATCTTTTTTGAGTTTAATAAGTTCCAACAAATAAGATTGTAATGCTTTTTGTGATGCTGATTCTATAATAATATCAATATTATTGATTGAAGTGGATGATAAAAAGTCAGAGAATTTTGTATATGTTTCAGGATTATTATTAACTAATTTATGTTTTAAATTTAACAAGGCTTTTTCATCGATATCAAATAATGAAATAACTTCTACATTATTTGTAAGATTCTGATCTATCCAAATAGCCAGCTCGGTTCCTATAGTACCACAACCTATGATAGAAATTTTTTTGATCATTAATTAAATAGATAATATAAAAGAAGATGATTAAAATAGTTTATGTTCATAATAATAAATTAAATTGAAATATTTATACATCCGTAAAAATTAAAAGATAGAAATTAAACTATAGAGATCATTCTTTCGATTGACAATCTTGCCTTATCAGCGATTTTTGTTGGAACTTTAACTTGATGAATGTCATGTAGCAAAGAATCGTGGACTTTTTCTAGTGTAATCTTTTTCATGTATTTACATATTGCATCTTCGCTAATCGGAATGAATTCTTTATTAGGATTTTCGTTCTTCATTCTATGCAATATACCGGTTTCAGTAGCAACTATAAATTTTTTATTAGATGAAGTTTTCGCATGTTTCATCATTCCTTCTGTTGATAAGATAAAGCCATTTCTTGATAATTCACCAGTTGATATATGATATAAGGTAGAGGAAGTACAACTACATTCCGGATGCACAAGAAAATCTGCATCTCTATGTACTTTAAGCATATTATTAATATCATCTGATTTTATTCCTGCATGAACATGACATTCACCTGGCCAAATAAACATATTATTACGTTTAGTTATTTCAGAAACATATGAACCGAGAAACATATCTGGAAGAAATAAAATTTTTTTTTCTTTCGGGATACTATTTACTATCTTTACTGCATTAGAAGAAGTACAGCAATAGTCGGATAGTGCCTTTATCTTCGCAGAAGTATTTACATAACTAACAACTACGGCATCTGGATGTTCGTTTTTCCAATTTTTAAGTTCTTTTTCATTAATTGAAGAAGATAATGAACAACCAGCATTTAGATCAGGTATTAAGACCTTCTTATCTGGACAAATTATAGAAGCTGTTTCTGCCATGAAGTGCACTCCACAAAAAACGATTATATCAGCATTAGTCTGTTCCGCTTTTTTTGATAATGCTAATGAATCTCCGACAAAATCTGCTACGTCTTGTACTTCTGGAAGTTGATAGTTATGGGCTAGTATTATTGCATTTTTTCTTTTCTTCATAGAAAAGATAGTATCAGATAGTTTATGATAGCTTTCAATAGTCATCAATATATTGTCTATGACTTATGTTCATACTAAAATCATTTAAAGTAGTATGTTTTAGGAGAAGGTTGCCTTGAAATTTATATTTAAAGGCAGGGATTGCCATATTAAATACAATAAATATATTAGAGATCAAAATAATATCATTTTATGCCAACGCACGGCTCGCTTACTAAAGCTGGTAAAGTCAAAGGTCAGACTCCAAAAGTAGAGGGGAAAAAAAGAGTTAGTCCCGTATCAAAAATAAGAAATAGATCTAATTTTATAAAGCGTTTTGAGAAAAGAATTCCACCTGGTCAGAAGAAACCAGAGAGAATGCGAAGAAGACGTTAATTAAAATAATAATTTCCAATTAATTTAAACTATTCAAACTATTTATATTTAATTTTTAGGTATCTTTAGGCTGAAATCTAATGATCTTGACGAATGTGTTATATATCCAATAGAAATGATATCTGGTTTGCATTTAACATAATTAGAAAAATTTTGAATAGTTATAGAACCTGAAATTTCTATTTTAACTTTATCACGTAATCCCAGTTTTTTAATTTTATTAATTGTTTTTTTAGCATTAACATGAGAAAAATTATCTAACATTACTATGTCAGCTCCTGCTTCTATAGCTTCAATCGCATCTTTTTCATTTGTAACTTCACATTCTATTTTTATAGAATTTCCTATTTTTTTTCTAATGATTGTTATAGTATTTGAGATTGAATTGGAAACTGCAAGATGATTATCTTTTATTAGTACCATATCATCTAGTCTCAACCTATGGCTGATTCCTCCACCCACAACCACTGCTTTTTTATCCAACAGTCTTAATCCAGGTACAGTTTTCCTAGTTGATGCGACAGAAACAGATTTATCGATTTTTTGTGCGAGTTCTACGAATGTTCTAGTAATAGTAGAAATGCCACTCATTCTCATGAGAATATTCAAAGCTGTCCTCTCTGCTTTTAAGATATATTTCACTTTACCAGTAATCTTCATTATTACATCATTTTTGATTATTTTATCTCCATCTTTTTTATACAAAATTATATTACAATTACAAATCTCGAAAACTAATGATGCTTCCTCTATTCCGGATAATACGCCAGAAATATTCGATTTATATGTAACTAATGCACTAGTAACTTTATCCCTATCTTTGTATCTTAGATTATTGGATGTAATATCACCATAACCTATGTCTTCTTGAAGAAATAAATTTAATTTTTGACGTAATTCTATATAATCATAAAGTTTTTTCATCAAGAAACCTTTAATGCATATTTATGCGGAGCCTTAATATCTAGAATATTTGCTATTTGAGATTTGTCTGCATCAAAAACTACAATTATTCCCGACCAATCTTTAGATAACTCAGTAGAATTACACATGGGACAAACTTTTCCAATTGTTAAAGCTTTGCACTTTTTACATGCTAGTTCTCGTGGCATTTATTTTTTACTTCCTTTATTATCACTATTATTATTATTTTTTGACTTTGAATCATTTATCTTTTTTATTTCATCCTCGATCCATTCAAATGAACCTAGGAATGGTTGTCTACATGTTACACCAATTTTTCCCATGGAAGAACCTTTTCCTAGACTGATGGCAGTTATTCTAGCACGAATTTTTGATCCTATTCTTAGTGATTTGGATGATTCGTTAGCCATAATCAGTCCTTGTTTTACATCGCTTTTTAGATAGTCGTCAGTAATTTGAGATAAATGTAATAATGCATCTGTAGGCCCTATTCTCACAAATGCTCCAAAATCAGTAATTTCAATTATTTCACCTTCGACTATTTCTTGAATTCTTGGAAGATAAGTAAGAGTTTTAAATTCCACTTTATGATAAGTTGCTCCGTCGCCAGATACTAACTTTCCAACATCATCTGCTTTTGCATCAATAATCATAATCACATAACCCAAATCAGGACTAATCATACTTTCATATTTTTCTTTAAGAATTCCTAAGGCAGTATTATGCAAAGAATTAGTTAATCTACTAGGCGGTATCCTAACCGTATCAATCATTGAAACAATAGAAAACATACTAACGTAATTTCATGTAATACATCAATTTATGAACTTTTTGCTTTATACTTACTTTTTAATAAAATTAAGATCATTTAACAATATAGAATTTCAAATATTTTTATTATATTTATTTTAATATTAAATTACATTCTTGATGAATAAGATGAATATATAAATAGTATACTATAAGCTTGTTTTAGGAAAATGGTTACTGTAGACCAAGTTTTAACATCATTAAAAAAAGTTGAAGATCCTGAATTACATAAAGATATAGTTTCCATGGGAATGATTAAAGATTTATCAATTAATAATGAAAAGGTTTCGTTCACATTAGAGCTTACAACTCCAGCTTGTCCATTCAATGGGGAAATAGAACAAGATGTAAGAAATGCAATAACAGATTTAGGAATAAAAGATTTGGATTTGAAAGTGACTGCGAAAGTAATGGAAGGTAGAGCGGTATCTATGGATGAATTATTACCTGGAGTTAAAAATATTATTGCAGTAGCTAGCGGTAAAGGTGGCGTAGGAAAAACAACTGTATCAGTCAATCTTGCGTTGGCGCTGGCAAAAACAGGTGCTTCGGTAGGATTATTAGATGCAGACATATACGGTCCCAGTGTACCACTAATGTTTGGTTTAAAGGATGAACCAAAAGTTTTAGATGGAAAGATTCAACCACCTGTATCTAATAATGTTAAAATTATTTCGATGGGTTTCTTTTATGAGCAATCACAACAAGCAGGAATTTATCGTGGTCCAATAATATCGGGAATAATTAAACAATTCTTAACTGATGTTAATTGGGGTGAATTAGATTACTTAATAATAGATCTTCCTCCAGGAACTGGAGATGCACCATTAACTGTGGCACAAACTATTCCGATAACAGGAATTTTAGTTGTAACTACTCCGCAAGAAGTAGCTATGAATGTAGCAGTAAAGGCTATTGGTATGTTTAATAAATTAAATGTCCCAATAATTGGAGTAGTGGAAAATATGAGTTTTCTAGAATGTCCTAATTGTTCAGAACATGTCAACATATTTGGAAGAGGAGGAGGATTAAAGATTAGTGAAAAGTTTAAAGTCCCGTTTATTGGAGAAATACCACTTCATCCACATATTATGACTGGTAGTGATTTAGGTAAACCAATAGTTTCAGAAGAACCAGAATCATCCCAAACAGAATCATTTATGAAAACAGCAAAAGCTGTTGCAGGACGAGTAAGTGTATTGGCTACGGAAATGAAAATGCAAGAAGAACAGGAAATGAAAAAAGATGTATCAACAGATTTAAGTAAAGAAAAAAATGCCGATAAAGAATGAAGATCTTGATGTTCTGAAAAAACCATTTGGAAAACTATTTCAAAATAACCAATTAACTGAGGAGAAAATCATTGAAATCATTGGTAATATAGGGTATGTCGTTACAGTAGGAGATGCTACCACAGAAATAATATTATCATATGGTATAGTTCCGAAAATATCAATAATAGATAGAAGAGAGAGAAGGAAAAAACGAAATAATATAGAAAAAATAATGTTTTATTATAACAAATACAATAAAGGTAAAAAAATTAATAAGCATAATTGTAAAAATCCAGCAGGAAGTATTACTAAAGAAGCATATTCATTGATTAAAAAATTGATTAAAAGAGATGAATTTTCAATTATAATTGTAGAAGGAGAAGAAGATTTGTTAGCTTTGCCAATTTTTTGTCTAGCTCCGGAAAAATCCATAGTAATGTATGGACAGCCTTTAGAAGGATTAGTAATTGTTTCAATAGATAAAAAAATAAGAACCAAAGCACAAGTTTTGTTAAATAATATAGGATTAAAATAAATGGGAATGATGAAGTGGTGGCTGCCTGAATAAAATATGATCTGTTATACCAATATCTGACCCAATAAATAAATTAAAAACATCATGATAAAATAAATAATTTCTATCTACTTGTCACAGCCACAGCCATCCTCTTCATATGATGATATTAAAAGATCGTATTTTTGAATACATTCAAAGCAAATACTATGATTTACTTGTATAATACTATCACAAAATGAACAGATTCTTGACACAAGTTAGATTGAATAATATAGTATTATTATCTTGCGATCAATTATTGAGATTATTTTTGTGACAAAAGCATTGACATTGTATAATTTTAACATCAAATGAACAATCGTGACCAGGCATGCATGGATCATTATCTACAGGTAAATTCAAAGGACAATCATCATGTCTAGATCTTTTACAAAAAAAGGATATCAATAATAAAATAATAATGCATTGAATATTAAATTTTAACGATCTCGTATTTTCAAAGTTCAATATTAAAAAGTTGCGGTGCGTAAATAGAGCCTTCTCGAACTCGCTTAACTTTTGCGACCGAAAGATAATGCGGCCAAATTGTTATCATAATTGAACCAACTGGAATACCTTCAGGAACCTCTATCAACTCGATATCATTTTCAACAACTCCATACTCAAAGAGTTTAGATCGAGATCGTTCAATTAGGTCTGCTGGCATTCCACTACTATAAAGATATACTTTTCCAGTATAATCAATTTTATTAGTCATTTTACTTAACGTATATTATTTTTATGGATAATTAACTTATATGAATATAAGAACAACATGATAAACGAATATTTGTTATATTTTTTTGAATGAATTATAAATCATCTACATGATATTTAGACATACATCCTTTACATTCAAAGATTTCATCTCCTACTGGACCAGATACATTAAATCTGACGATTGTAGTACATTTAGGACATCTTCCTTCAACAGTTCGAGTTTTTCGTTGTGGTTTTATTGTTTGTCTTTTTCTACTTCCCATACTTTAAAAAAGTAAATTATCTGATTTATAAACTTAGAATATGAAATAATAAAGAAAGTCATAAATTATAAATATGTAAATTAAAATAATGTTGTGAATTTACCACAAACATGTTCTTTTGTTATTAAAGATTTGAAGTGTAATTTACCATCCTCTTTCATATTAACTATAAAAAATAAACAAGAATATTTGATAGGAACATCATGTAATGATCATCTAGAAATCATGTTGAAAAAAATACCAATATTACAAGATAAAAAAATACTACCACTTGGTAAACTAGTCATTGAAAATACCAAGATGGTAGGTACAAATTGTATTAAAGGAACATCAAAAGACTATGAAGATATTAAATTTCAAAGAAATTTAAAATTTTAATTTTGCAAAACAAAATTAAATAATGGCATTAAACCTCATTAACTAAAAATAAAGGTTTTTTATTCATGAAAACATTGTGTACGTTAAGTGCGACAGTTTCTGACATTTTAGAACGTGTTTGAATAGTAGCACTTCCTAAATGAGGTAAAGTAATAACGTTGTTCATCTTTACTAGTGGATTGGATTTAGACAATGGTTCTTTTTCATAAACATCTAGACCAGCTCCAGATATCCATTTTTTCTTTAATGCCATAATCAAAGATTTTTGATTGATTACTTGTCCTCTAGAAGTATTTATAATGTAAGATGTCGGTTTCATCTTTTGTAGTTGTTGTCTATCAATAATATGAAAAGATTCTTTATTAAGACTGAGATGGATCGATAAAAAATCACTAATTTTTAATATTTCGTCGAATTCTACATATTTAACATTTAATTTTTTTTCCATATACTCGGATAATCGTTTTCTATTATGATAATAAATTTTCATATTAAATCCGTTGGCTCTACGTGCCACTGCTCTACCTATATCGCCTAGGCCCAGAATTCCCAAATTCATACCATATATATTTGAACCTAGTAGTAAATTAGGAAGCCATCCGTGACGCCACTTGTTTAGTTTGATATAATCAGAACCTTCTATTATACGACGGCCAATACTTAATATTAATAATAATGTAAGATCAGCGGTCGCTTCAGATAATATGTTTCCTGTATTAGCAACAAAAATATTTCTTTTTGTAGCTTCAGATACATCAATATGATCATAACCTGTACTATACGTACTAATTACTTTGAGATTATTTCCTGCACGATCCATAATATCTGAATCAATTATTTCTGATAAAGTACATATTATAGCATCTACATTTTCTACATTATTCAAAATCTCTTGTTTGGATGGAGAGAAATAGCTTTCAGGTATTATTACTTTATAATATTTTCTTAAAAATTTAATTCCAGTGTTATCGATTTTTCGAGTTATATAAATAATTTTTTTCAAATTACATAAATAAAAATTAAAGTGATTAATAAAAATATTTAAGATCGCAATACTAAATTAATTTACAATTTATTTTTAATTAAATTTTTTAACTTATTTTTATTTATTCACAAAGGTAAAAATAGAAATTCTATTATCTATATGCGATACACAAAACATATGATATATCTAACTTGTTTTAATTTTATTTAATTTTAGTTATAGATAAGAATATCAATATTATTATGCGATTAAATTAGTTTTGAATCCATTACAATTAATTATTTTTTTCTTTAAACTGGTTACAGATAGTTTCTAAAAATTGAATTCCATCTTTTTTAATATGCTTTTATTATTATTTATCAAGATAAAACATAATCTACAGTCTATAGAAATAAAGTATAAGTTAAAAAATAAATAATAAACATTTTTATCAAATCATAAAGTTTTAAATTTGTTTGAAAAGAGGAACGATAAGTCTTCCTTTGCACAGAGGACATGCACCAGCATATTTAGTAAAAAGAATGAATAAATTGGCAGCGGCTATTTCCAAAATAATTATTGAAGAGTATGGTACAAAAGAATTCCTTAAAAGATTATCAGATCCTTTATGGTTTCAAGCATTTGGTTGTGTATTAGGATTTGATTGGCATTCTTCAGGATTGACTACAGTAGTAACTGGAGTATTGAAACAATCTATAAAAGAAGAAACACATGATATATTTATTACCGGAGGTAAAGGAAAAAGATCGATTAAAGTAAATGAAGAAATATTGAATATCACAGAAAAAAGATATAATTTTTCTACGAATAAAATTAATAAATTAACGTATGCTAGCAAAATAACTGCAAAAATTGATAATTCAGTTGTACAAGATGGATATACTCTATATCATCATGTATTTTTATTTGATAAAGATGGAAATTGGTCAGTTGTACAACAGGGACTAAATTGTAAAAACAAAATGGCAAGAAGATATCATTGGTTATCAGATAAGATAGTTTCAAATTTTCTAATTGAACCACATATTGGCATAATAGGAGATAGAAAGGAAACAAATATTTTAGACATGACTTCAAGAGAATCTGAAGATAATAGAAAAACATCTTTAGATATTTTGTCAGATGATATTAACAATATTAAGTCTAAATTTTCAAAAATTAGAACAATAATTCCTTTAGAATCAAAACAATCATTGTTAGACAAATGGATAACAACTAATACGGATAATAATCAAATATTTTTGAATAACAAAAATATCAAACATTATGAAATGCCAAAAACATTAAATTGGAAATTAATCAATAAAATCTATGATATAAAACCTAAAAATTATGAAGAGTTCATATCGATTCCAGGTGTTGGTTATTCAACGATTAGAGCGATAGCATTGATATCCGAATTAATTTACGGAGATGCAGCATCATGGAAAGATCCTGTAAAATATAATTTTGCGCATGGTGGAAAAGATGGTGTGCCATATTCAATTTCGAGGAAAACATATGATAAATCAATAAAATTTTTAAATGATATAATAGACGGATCTGAAATTGAGAGATTAGAAAAGAAAAAAGCACTTAAGCGTTTGTCAGTATATTCAATTAATTTATTTAATACAATTGGTTGAATATAATTCTAATAATCTAAAAACTATCTAATTTGAGACATAGAATTTTTAAATATTATGGAGTAAAAATACATTTACCTTTTTTAGTACAATTAATATAAATCAAGATAATAAAAGATTTGAACAAGACATTTAATATTTCCATATTATTTTTAATATCATATAAAAATGTTATCATAACTTTTTATAATAAGAAAATATTTATAGTAACATATTAATTATAAAATTATATGCTAAATTATATTGGCAATTTCACATAGAAATTTTAAAGAAAGAAGTAATAAATGATTGTATCTAACCACACCATTATTGATTTTTGATTATACATACAAATAATAACAAGAGAAAGATAATTATAAGAAATTTTGAAAGAAAAACATTATGAAAACAAAAAATAATCTTATTGAATTTGATAGCATTAATCCCACATATAAGGAATATTATCCGTTTAAAATTAAAAATATGTTATTAAACATAGATCCAAATTTCAATAATTTTACACTTGCTAATTGTATTGTTGTACTAGATATTGAAATTGAAAGAAAAACAAATAAAATAGAATTAGATGCAATAGATCTTAAAATTCACGATATAAAAATTGAGTACTATAAATATAATAAGAGTTATGAAAATAAATTAAGAGAAATAAAAATAAAAAAATTCTATAATAAAGATAGAAAGATAATAATCGAATTTATAGACGAAATAGAAATTAGCGTAGAAATAAGAATTATGATAAAGTATTCTGCCGGTTTTGATCATTTAAAAGAAACATATAATTCACCTAAAAGTGGAGTTCATTTTATAGGCTACAAAGATATTTATAATAAAAAACTAAAAAATAATGTTATACAACTATGGACACAAGGAGAAGCAAAAGAATCCAGATATTGGTTTCCATGTTTAGATGATCCTGAAATTAAATTTCCTAGAACAATAAAAATTAATGCACCAAAAAGATTCGAAGTGATTTCAAATGGAATGTTGATAAATAAACAACCAAATGGGAAAAAAATTCAATGGACATGGTATGAAAAAAATCCGACCCCAGCATATTTAACTTCGATAATAATAGGTGATTTCAATACTCATCAAGAAAAAGTGAATGATGTTTTATTAAAGTACTATTGGCCAAAAAAAATTTCAAAAGAAAATGCAATGTTAAGTTTTTCTGATACTCCTAAAATGTTAAGTTTTTTCGAAAAATATTTTGGAATTAAATATCCTTATGAAAAGTATTTTCAAATTACTGTAAAAGATTTCGAATTTGGTGGTATGGAAAATACTAGTTGTACTACTTTAACTGAGAATATTATCCATGATAATAAGATTAGTGAAGAATACAATATTGACAAGATCATAATAGCACATGAATTGTCTCACCAATGGTTTGGAGACATGGTGACATGTAAAGATTGGTCACATCTCTGGTTGAATGAAGGATTTGCATCATATAGTGAATTACTCTATTTGGAAAATTCAAAAGGTGAAAAAGAATTTCTAATGGAAGTTATCAATAATATGGATGCATATTTAAAAGAAGCAAAAGATGAGTACATAAGACCAATAGTCACTAAAAAATTTTTACATCCAGATGATTTATTTGATTCGCATTCTTATCAAAAAGGAGCTTGTGTGTTACACATGCTTAGAAATTTAATAGGAAATGATTGTTTTAAAGAATCTATAAAAACATATTTAATTAAATTTAAAGATAAAAATGCAGATACAAATGATTTTAAAAATTGTGTTGAAGAAGTTTGCAAAAGAAATTTTGAGAAATTCTTTGATCAATGGATATTTTCTGAGGGTCACCCAGAATTAGAAATTTTAATGAGTATAACTGAAAAAAATAAGCTACTAATCAGAGTTAAACAGATACAAGAGAATTTTTTTGAATTTCCACTAGAACTTAGAATTAACTGTAAAATAAAAAAAAGAAGAAATTCAAATTGTATAGAATATAATAAAATTGAAATTATAAATATCAATAATAAAGTAACTGAATTCGAAATAGACATATCAAAATTACAAGAAATTCAATGGATTTCTGTTGATCCCTATTATAAAATATTGAAGAAGATAACTTTAATAAAATACGCTCGAGAAACTAGTAAATTTCAATTCAAAGAAATGTTAAAAAAACAATTAAGGTACGGAATAACAATTGTAGAGAGAATTCAAGCTGCACGTTTTCTTAAAGAGTATTTTTCTGATGATATTTTAAATAAATTAAAAGATTCTATATTAAATGATGATTTTTACGGAGTTTCAGT
>JBNAIF010000266.1:0-7023 GCA_050043595.1 Nitrososphaeraceae archaeon
TACTGTTATTCCAACTGGTTGTGAACAGAAGAAAGGAATTACATATTCTGTAACAAAGTAATTGTGCTTAGCAAATGAAGAACCACAAAGTACTTTTGCCTGTTTTGCAGTTACTTTATTATTTGCTACTTTTTGCATATCGTCAATAGAAAATACATCATTTTCATTTTGTATTTCTTGACTGTACGCTGATTTAGCGGATAAAACATAATAATAATAATCACGAAAATCTAATTTCTCTGAATTCATTTTGATTTCATGTATGTTGAAAAGAACGCTAATAGAAATTATTATCATTAGAATTAACAATGAATATTTAATTTTTTGTGTCAATTATCTACTATTTTACTATTAATATGACTATGATTTAATTTATTATTTTATTGCTTATATATTAATGACGTTCAATATATAATAAATGTATTTTATGAAATTTGCCATCAAAAATAAATACTAGTATTATAAAAATATTATATAGTATAAGATATGATATGTAACAGTGTATAAATTAAGTTTATATTCATTATTCTGTGTCAGTATATTTTTATTTTCACCAATATTTCATGGAAATGAAATATTTGGACACGATTTTATTACAGACAAGACAATAAATTTCACCACGCTTGTGAAAAAAACAGAAATAGAATTATTTTTATCGAATGAAAATTTTCCAAATAATATTACGTTATCAATGGATCATGCAGATAATGCAGATTCGCTCATATCAGATTATCATGAAATTTATAATTTTGAATTAAACGATAATGAATTTCTCACAAAGTATAATGAGTTAAGCAATACGAACAATTCAACTATTCATTCTACTGTTATCTTAAATCTTATTGATGATGCATTGAGAAATTATGATAGATCGTTGTTGCTTAACATTGACCTAACAAATAAGTCAAATTTAGTGGATTCATCAAATGGGCAAAATAATAATAATGATAGTATTAAAAATTATGAATATTATCAAATTCTGAACAAAGATAATGAGATTACTACAGATTTTGATGAGATAGAAATTATTAATTATGTATATTATGAAAGTGCAATGCAAATATTAAAAGAAATAAATAATATTTTTCAAAATAATTTAAAATCTTCTGAAACTAATATTAATCAGACAAATAACAAATATGTTAAAGAACTTGAAGATAATCTTTTAGAATTGCAAAGATTATTTGAAAATTTATCATCGCCTATTCAAATTATGGATTTAGTACATAATAATATTCATCGGAATATGGAAATAGTGTTCAATATTAAACAAAAGTAATAATAATAATAAAAAATTATTAAAACCATATTTTTCATTAACAAAACATAATACTTATGATCAGATTCTGAATATTTTTTTTTGGTTTTGTATAACAATTTTACAATTCTAGTTTTCTTAAGAATTGCCAACAATATTTATAAAATCTAAAAATTAAAGGAGTATTTTCTTTCAAATTCTTTTTATTTGAATTTGAGATTTGAAAATTTTATCTTTTTTATTACGTATATATACAGGAATTATGCTAAAAATATAAAAAAAGTATATAATAAATTAATATAACTTTTCACTAAAAGAAATTATAAACAATATTTAATTTAAGATGTCTGTGATTATAAATTCAGAATAATATTTGCTTTCAAATGAAGAAAAGATGATCTTAAGAAAATATGGCGCCATATTCAAAAAATGGAAACAAAGTCAATCTGGAAAAAATGATATTCAAATACATAAAGATCATGAAAAATATATAAAGTTAAAATTATCTTCTGACAATCTTTCCGGAATAACAAGAACAGAGTTCACGGAACTATATAAACATCTATGGGCTAGTGAATTCTGGATTAATAAAGATTGGAAAGTCAATAAATTATTAGATGAAAATTGTTTGGTTAATTTAATAAATGAATTAAGTTTTTTACTATATGGATCTGAACCATTTGAAAAGCGATACAATTTATTTAGGAAAAAAGTAAAAGGATTTGGAATTTCTACCATTAGTGAAATTTTAAGTATGATTTATCCAGAAAAATTTTGTGTATGGAACAACAAAACCAAATCTGTTCTAAAATTTTTGAATTTGAAGAATAATCTTACAGACACTGTTTTTAAAAATAATTCCATCACTGGAGAGGAATATTCTATATGTATAAACTACATGTCAATGGTAAAAAATGAATTATATCCATATCATGTTAATGACTTTATCTATCTTAATGTATTTTTCTGGTACATACACAAATATATTATTTCAAAAAATCAAAAAGTAGAAAAATCAATTTGACAAAAAAATATATTAATTTAGTAGTATTTTAGTAATACAACTATTAATATTTTATAATTACAATAAATTGACTATAAATTGTAATATTATAAAAAAAGAACGTAAAAATAATAATGTTGCTTTATATTCGTAATTGTTTTGATATAGTATTTATGATTGATATTCTAAAAGATCTTCCCATTCATCTTCATCACTAACTTCGTCAATTAATATGTTCCTAAATAATTCATAAGTAACTATATCTTTGTCTTTATATTTTTGAATCATATTATTATAATAATCTATGGCACATCTTTCTGCTTTTAATACATCTTCAATAACTCCTTTAAGATCATTTGGATTTTTAGGAGGTGCTTTATATCCACATTTTCCAACTTCAGATAGTTTAGAAAACTCCATTACAGGTTGACCATCCAATTCAATAATCCTATTAGCAAATTTCTCTGCATGTAATAGTTCATCAGCAGATTGAGTTGTTAATCTTGAAGTAATTGCATCAGCATTTATTCCATTCATCCAATGCGCTGCAATCCAGTATTGATAATGTGCTAACCATTCATCTGCATAAGCCTTATTCAAATCAGAAATAACTTCATCTACACTTATTTTTTGTTCTACTATTTCTCTTCCTTTTTTACCCATATATTTTATAATATTTAATCATAAAAAAAAGTTTAGTATCATATATTTTGATTAACTTCAGAAAGTGAATAGCAAAATCCAACATGCACAAAATCAATACTATTGTCATTAAGACATTTCAATTGCTACCTTCTGCCAATATTCAGATTCCAATAATCAAATATTTTTGAATAGAATCAGAGAACCCGAAAGATCTACACGCACGTTGGGAGTAATACAGATATCAGTGTGAAAAATAGGAGTTTAATATTTAAAATGATTAGAAATCTGATGAAATCAGTAAAAATAATAGATTTAGAATCTGATAATCAGAGGTGTCTTTGAGAATGATTCTGCTTCAATAATAAGATTGATTTATGGAGTAACAAATCTTTTTCTTGTTATCATGAAAGGTAACACATAAATCTCCTATTTTTTATCTAGAAAACATGAATATATATCCTTCAATAGATCAGAGATTTTCACCTTTTGAGTTTTATTCATTTATGAGAAAAAATAATCCTATTACTTTTGATGAGCAAAACGAACAATGGGTATTGTATCGTTATACTGATATTGAAAAAATATTAAGAGACCCTCTAAAATTTTCTTCTAAATTGAAATTTTTTAAAGTACCACAAGAATATCAAGAAACTCTTAATCGTCCAAGTCTTTTAACCTCTGATCCGCCATATCACAGAAAACTGCGTAGTATTGTTGATACATTATTTGTTCCTATAGAAATATCCAAATTAGAACCACATATAGTAAATATTGCAAATGAACTGATTGATCATATCATTGAAAAAAATAACAATACAATGGATTTAATAACAGATTTTGCTTATCCATTGCCAGCAACTGTAATTGCAGAATTATTGGGAATACCAGTTGAAGATCGTGATACATTTCGTGAATGGGCAGATAATTTAGTAAGTCTTGAAGTTACTAGCGATACGGATTCCATTAAAAAGGCAGACAAAACTGTATCAGATATGGATACTTATTTTATTAAATTGATAGAGAAAAAAAGGAAATTGTCATCTAATGATCTTATTAGTCATATCATTAGAGCTAAAGTGGATGGACATTCTTTATCTGAAAAAGAAATACTTAGTTTTTGTAGTCTTCTTTTAAATGCAGGACATGTTACTACAGTTAACCTAATAGGAAATCTAATTTTTTCTTTACTTGAGAATCCACAAGAATTCAAACTATTACAAGAAAATCAAAAATCTTTAACTAAATCTGCTATTGAAGAGACTCTTCGCTATCGATCACCAGTACAATTCTTATCTCGTATTGCAAATGCTGATGTAACTTTATCTGAAGAAAGAGAAGGAAAAGTAATAAATAAACACGAAATAAAAAAAGGTCAATCACTTGTATTATATATTGGTTCTGCAAATCATGATGAATCAATATTTACAGATCCCGAAAAATTTGACATTACTCGTAAAAACTTGCGTCATTTAGGTTTTGGAAATGGAATTCATTTTTGTTTAGGAGCTCCTCTGGCTAGACTTGAAGGACAAATAGCATTAAGAACAATTATTGAAAGATTTAAAGATATTCAATTTAATTTTGATTATGCTGATAAACAAGATTTATATACAAAAGTTACTCCGTTCAAAAGTCCATTTTTGCTAGGAGTATCTAATTTACCTTTAAGTTTCAAACCTTCAAATAACTAATAAGAATTTGTACAGATGTACATATACTTTGAACATTTTATAATAAGAATTTTGAGAACTAATACTAATTCCTTTTTTTCCTAAACTATTGTTTTTTTATCCAATACTTAGATTATTAAATTAGTTTATATGTTACTATTTGTTTATATTACTATTGTATTACATAATTTGATTATATTTCATTTGTTTTATATGCCATAAAAATCAGATTGTACAGAAATTTTCCCATCATTCCATAAAATTCGATAAATATTACAATTTTTAAATATTAATTATAATTATTATATATGACTAGTTAATTACTAATATTTTCATACTATAACCTCAAGTTAAATGAATTTTTTATATCTTGTATATAAATATTTTTTATATATTTATTATTAGAATCTATAATACAACTTTTACATAGTAATTTTATTAGATATTAAATTAAAATCTTTTTATCAACTATCAATCTTACTAAAGAAAAATATGAAGTATCAGCAGTACTTTTTTTCAGTAATATTTTCTACATTAATTTTAGGTATACTTTTTATGGTTCCTCAAAATATATTCGCAGAAATATTTTCTGAAATTCCAGATCAAATAACCATTACAACATATAGTGAAAGTAACTTTCAAATAGAAATAGATTATAAAGAATCTTTTGATGAACCAACAGTAGTTAAAAAGAACAAAAATACTGTTGCAGATATAATAAATCTCAAAAAAGGTGAAAAAGGTCACATACAATACGATGGAAACACTAATTTTGAAAATGTAGATACAAAAATGTATCTTTTAAATGGTAAAGTTAAAATAGTAAAAGATAAGGAAAATGGCGGTAAAAAAATTAAGCTTGATGGAGATAAAATTAGTATCTTCTCTGGTGTTAATAATAATGTTTCAAATTTTGATATTCCAAAAGATATCAAAAATGGTAAATATCAATTCATAGTTATATTTACTAATGATGATAATGAAATTAATTATTATTATATAACTAATGCTCTGATAAAAAAGAATAATAATAAAGATACTAAATATTACTCTGATTCTCAATCTTTTAAAGAAAATAAAACAACTAAAACAATTACGGTAGATAATGATGATAATATTAATCAACAAAATGATGAATTATCCTTATTTAACAGAATACCATCAGCTATAATCAATTCAAATAATGGTACATTTGAATTTGGAGCTGACTTTTCATTAAATTTTGGAGATAAAACTCAAATAATACATCATGACAATGCCAAATCTGCTTATGACATGGTATTAAACGTAAATGATAATGAATTATCGCTTGAATTAAACTGTGATAGCGATGACTTGTGTGGCATTGACAAAGCTATCGAAAACGCAAATCTCTATTTAGCAGACATATCTGAACAAGATGAACAGATTGCAAAAGGACAAGCAAATCTAATAACATTAGAGAAACATAAATGTGAAACAAATGAACATATAACAGATTGCACAAACTTTAGTTTCTCTTTACCTGAAGATCTAGAACCTAGAGAATATAAAATTGTGGTAGAGTTAGATTTTGGGGAGGCAGAATGGTGGTATATTAATGATGTTAGAATAGGATTTTTTATATTGTATATTAGTGATAATTTATCCACATTCAATATTCAAACATTAGAACTATTTGACATGAAAAATAATTTCGTTTATGATAACGGTATATATCTAGAATCAGACGAACAAAATACAAATTTAGCTTTTCCGACACATAATTTTATTGCAGTAGGTGATTATTATTGTAATAAAGAAACAGAAAAAACCATACAGAAAATTAGTTCTATAAATCCTGAAGTAGTTATAACTACAGGTGATCATGTAAAGAAAGATAAATCAGCTGAATGTTGGAAAAAAATATCAGAACCACTGAAAGATAAGATGCGTATAGCAATTGGAAATCATGATGCAGAATTTTCAAGTATTTATAAAGAGATAATAGAATACCACGAATTAGGTAATCCATATTATTCTCATGATTTTAAAAATATACATTTCATAAGTCTATCTACTGAACATCCGTTTGGAGAAGGAACTAAACAATATGAATTCATTAAATATGATCTAGAAAAAACATCAAAAGATAAAAATATAAATTGGATAATAATCCATCAACATAAACCATTATATTCTACAAACCAAGACAAAAATTTAGCAAAAGAATTACGACAAACATATCATAAACTCTTTCAAGAACACGACGTTGATCTAGTTATATCAAGTCATAATCAATATTATGAAAGAACGTATCCACTTTTGTATAATGAACAAGAAAAAAAATCTGAGACAAATAATGTAAAACCTATAATTACCAATACTAATAAATATGTATATCCTCCAACAGATGGAATTATATTTTTGACAGTTGGTACTGCTGGAGACAAACTTGATAAAGTTAAACAAAATTCAGATTATCATGT
>JBNAIF010000267.1:0-3278 GCA_050043595.1 Nitrososphaeraceae archaeon
AAGTCTTCTACTTAATAGCTTAGGTATTCCAATATAGTCCCAATCTTTTCTCCCCATTTTTCTAGATGTATAGAAATTAATGTATTATAAAAAAATTCTTGTAATTCAAAATAAAAGAAACGATGACTATATGAAAACATAGATCTGTGGTAAAATTCTTATTTCTGTATAATCATTGAATTCAGTTTTAGCTTAAGGAAACATCTTTTAATAAATAATATTCATAATTCAGTGAAGATTATCAAATATATGTCTAAAAGTTAACTTCCATTTTACATAATTAAAATATGGACATTCCATGAACTCAAATTTTTTATAGCATATACATTATTATCAACTTTTCCTATTTTATTGGTTATCCAAGATAGATGTTCTATTAATACATATTAACTTCAATCATACCAATTCTTTCTATAGAAATAATAATCATAATATTAATGCATAAAATAAAAGAATAGTGATTTTAGTTAGTATGGAAGGAAATAGTATGGAAGGAAAAAAAGCAAAATAACAAAAATAATTGCACCCATTGCTGATAGAATAATAAGAGTAGTAGTCTTCATGCTCTTGTTGTTGTACAATCGAGTTTATTAAAGATTTAGGAGATTCAATAATATTCATATTTTTAATATATATACAACATGAATTTTATTAAATGACAATATCTGCATAATCAAATATAGAAGAAAACAAATTTTTCCCAGGATCAGGCGAGCACACAAATCTTATTAAATACATATAAGAAAAATAAAACGCAAATTATGAAAGCAATTGGATTGACTCGATATCTTCCAATTAAGGATCCAGAATCTTTAGTTGATTTAGAAATACCTAAACCTGTTCCAACTGGTCATGATATTCTTGTTTCAGTCAAAGCTATTTCTGTTAATCCAATAGATGTAAAAGTTCGAGCTCCAAAAGATACTATAGAAGAAAATCCTCGTATTTTAGGTTGGGATGCAAGTGGTGTTGTAGAAGCAGTAGGTAATGATGTGACATTATTTAAAGTTGGAGATGAAGTGTACTACGCAGGTGATATTAACAGGACCGGATCATATTCAGAATATCAACTAGTTGATGAACGAATTGTCGGATTTAAACCAACAACAATGTCTTTTCCACAAGCAGCTGCATTACCTCTTACAACTATAACAGCATATGAAGCATTCTTTGATCGACTGCATATTGATCTAAATGACAAAAACAAAAATAATTCAGAAAAAACCTTATTAATTATTGGTGGCGCAGGAGGTGTTGGTTCTATTGGTATCCAACTTGCCAAAGCAGCAAAATTAAACGTAATAGCAACAGCTTCTCGTCCTGAGACTATTACTTGGGTAAAAGAACGTGGTGCAGATCATGTTATCAATCACCATGAACCACTTCGTCCACAAATTGAGGCAATTGGATTGAGTCATGTGGACTATATTGCAGTATTTAACAACACTGATTACCATTGGGATTCTGTAACAGATCTTATTTGTCCACAAGGAGCTATTGTTTCAATAGTTGAAAATACCAAACCACTCAATCAAGAGAATATGAAGACAAAATCCGTAACCTTTTCTTGGGAGTTCATGTTTACTCGTTCAATGTTTAAAACTCCAGACATGATAGAACAAAACAAATTACTAAACTGGATTGCTCAAGAGATTGATGAAAGCCATATTCATACAACATTAAATAGTGTATTTTCCCCAATAAATTCTGCTAATTTACGTAAAGTACATGCATTAATAGAAACAGGCAAGGCTAAAGGAAAAATCGTACTTGAAGGTTGGTAACTCGAGGTTTTTTAGAAACTTATTTTATCTTTAAGTATTTAATTATAAATTAGGAATAAAATACATAGATTGTCATAATATAATAAATTATTATAGTGTTTTGAATAAAGATCAAATGATGTAGATTATATTTTATCTTATATATTATAAAAATTAAATGAAATTTTTTGATATTGAATGGAATATAGATATTATGAAAAATTTATTTCACTCGAAACTAATAGAAAATCGAGGGAATTATAATTATTAAAAGATATACTTAAAACATTGTGTTATTATTCGCCGATTTTTCAGGAACAATTTGGAGAACATCCCAATGCTCAACAATTTTTCCATTGGTATCTAATCTAAAGATATCTATTCCAGCCCAATCATGATTTTTGTCAGTAGGCCATTCCTGATGACAATGTAATACAACGTAATCACCTTCAGCAATTATTTGCTTAAATGTGACTTTCTTTCCAGGATACTCGTTTGCCATTCGCTCAAAATATTCAATAAATGAATCTTTTCCTTCTGCCACATGAGGATTATGTTGAATATAATAATCTCCCGCATAGCGATCTATTGCATCACTTGGTCTGTTTTGATTGAACATCAAATCATAAAATGATTTTACTGTCTCTTTGTTTTGTTCTAGTTTATTCATTAAGAATATTAGATAAGAATTATCATAAATATTTTTTTGAATCTATTTAACTAGACAAAAAAATATATATTCTAGGTTATATTTTATTTTATGTATACTTAATTTTTTTTCTTGTAAATATCCTCTACTATGACAATACGTCAATATTCTTAATTCATGTACTACTACAAGTTACTAAATAAAGATTCTACTATGATTTTACTATTTTTTTAAAGTGCAATATTAGTAGAATTCAAGAAATAATTTTAGTTTATGAACACAAAATTATAAATAATATTTTTAATAATTTATATGAATTTTCGATATTTTCAATAAAAATGATGAAACCAAAAAATAACCGATCAGTTGGGAGTAATACCTTTATCGAAAAGTAAAATGAAGTGTAATTATATATTTTGAGATCTTATTAAATTTTAAATTAATAAGAATAAAATTTAATATAAACCAAGAATAAATAATTAAAAATAGATCTATTTTTTCTGATTATCTTTCACGACTATACAAAGTAGAACTGATATTTAACAATAAAATAAAAAGAATTAGGAAATACAACAGCAATCATGCCGTAAAAAAAATATGCATTAATGAATACAAGTTTAATTTTTTCAACAAATTTAATACTGTATTTAAATATATTTTCTTATCAATTACATAAAGTAATTCTTTATCGAATCAATAAAAAATTTTTTACATTCATACATATAATCCTAATAATTGTTACGTCTATCAGAATATTCTTCTACATTAATACTCTTAACTATGTGATAAATAATAATATAAAAGTAAACATAACATCTATTAAGATAGTTTTCGATATCGATACAAATATGTATATATTCAAAAAT
>JBNAIF010000268.1:0-2894 GCA_050043595.1 Nitrososphaeraceae archaeon
TTCTAGATAATTTAGCAAGTATTTATCTATATGAGTTCGATGATACAGGGCAAGCAATATCGGGTTATGTTTGGGAATGGAAATAATTTCCCACATCTATTGCTCAAAAAAAGCAGATAATAAGATTAACAAAAGTAACGGGAGATTTTTAGAAATAGAAAATGAATATGATAGCAATGATGTTAATTTCATTAAGGACACATACAGATACCGCCTAAAACATTAGGCGAATAACAAAAGCAAGGTGCATCGTAGGCAAAAAAGCAAATTTTTCCTGCGCATTCAGGAAAAGGTGATTGATCTGTAGCTTATACGCCATCTGCTGTTGCCAGAGATGTCAACCCAACCACCGTTACAACTATTATAGCCATGACTAACAAATGTTTAACGTTCATAGTTCAAGTAATTTAAAAGTGCTTTACTTCTATATATGTTATATTTTTGGAACTAATAAATATAACTTAAGATCGCGGGATAGGCTGATCGATTGGAATTTATTGTAAATCTCACTTTGACAAGAGAATAAGCAAGCAATGAATCAACAGTTTGTATCAGGCATCCCTATTGATTGTATGGAAGTACGCAGTCAGACAAATCTATGTTCTATTCTCCATCGTTATTTTCTTCTCCTATGATAATGTCTTTGTTGTAGTTTGATTTTCTTGTGTATATGTTACATTCAATAATGTAGTAACAATAAGAATTGAGAGTGTTGAAAGTAATGCTACTAAAGTTAAATTATTATTTTTCATTAATTGCAAATAAACATTATAATATCTAAATCAGATAGTCAGACCCGCTGCAAAAATGCATCACAACCAGAAGGACAAATTGCATAAATGTTAACTAAATAAAACCCAAACAAAAAATATTTGTCGAAAAGAACATTACTAAAGTTAAATCATTTTTGTTCATTGAAAATTGATTTTATGATATTTAAATCTCTTTTTATGTAATATTAGAAATATTTTGTTTTTTGAAAGAAATGTGTTGTAAATAAAATTTAATTCAAAAACACATTATGAAAAAAGATTTATTTTAACGGCCACATAACAAAAAGTCCATTATTATTTTCTTGTTGTCCTTTATAAACTCCTACCATACTCTTGAGAAATTCTAGATTTCCAGTTGCGTTAGCATCAAAGTATGCTGTACCAACGTGTTTCTCAATATCATTTTCATTGTAGTCAATTGATTGAAATGAATAACTAGCTGTACCATTTTCCATTGAAGTAAAAAATCCTTTACCAATACTAGAACTAGTACCATCTTCTCTTGGAATTAAAACACCATTCCCAGTGACAGATATTTCAATACCATTTAAACTTCCAGTACTTGAAAATGAAAATTCTAAATCACTTACATTATTGTCTACATTATTTTTAAATTTTTCCGATACTGTATATTCTTGTACATAAATTGGTTTACCCAAGATTAAATTCATTTCTTTATCAATAAACTTGGTTTGATTTACCTCTTGTGCATATATTGTCGTAGCTAATGTTGATGCAGAGACAAGAATTGATAGCATTGAAAACAACAGTATTAGAATTAAATTATTATTTATCATAAGTTGAAATTAATGTAATAGTATTTAAATTTTCATTATAATATTAGTAACATAAAAATCTTTAATATTCATTCAATATATAACATTGGATTCTTATTTTCTTACCTCTGTCGGTATTACTCCTTCCTTGAAACATTCCTCTAAAATTAAATGATCTGTCTATATTTTATTTAAGTTTCCAATAATAAATGCTAAATTCAAGATAATAGAACCCTACTGCATGGAGCAATCTACTCCAAACAGGCCAGAGAATTTTTATATTCAGTCATTTTATTAATATTCTATAATAGGTAAATTTCATTCAAGAAAATAATTTTTTCTAAATAAAATACAAGTAAACATCTAAAAATTACTTATTATATTTTTCTCGATCAACTATTTCGAATATCATCATGTTTAGCCACCCTATGGATCCGTGTTTCTATTCTGATTTATTACTATAGTAGATTCTCCAGACTCACTTGATAAATCAATAGATGTTGCATTAACTAATGTTACATCATATTTTAATGCATTTTCATTTACATCATAAATAGGATTAAACAATTCTACTATTGCAGTAAATTGTTGTAGTCCTTCTACTTTATCCACAACCAAAGCGGTATTTGGGGTACCTACAGCAAAACTATCTACTTATGTAGATCGATTATCTATAAAATTAGTACTTGATATGACAATTATATTTGAACTATCAGAAAATAGGATCAATTATAATAGTAGAATCTCCAAACTCACTTGGTAATTCTATAGAAGTAGAATTATTTGGAGTTACATCATATTTTAATGCCTTTTTACTAGAATCATAAATAGGATTAAACAATTCAACTATTGCACTATCTTGTTGTTCTTGTTCATCTACTATTAAAACTGTATTAGGCGGATCTATCGCAAAATTATCTTCTCCTGTTATCCACTTTCCTACATAATCTGACGTACTTATTGAGGTAACAATTCTATCTGGTCTATCTGAAAACAAAATAGTTGTATTAGATACATCATTCAACTCAAGAGAATAAGCAGTTTCATTGATCTCTGAAATAGAACCTGACTGTGCACGTTGAATAGCAAAGAATTTAGGCTCATCTGAATCTGTTACATTTTCTTGCGCATAAACTGAATTCAATGATGTTGCAACAACAAGAATTGAAAGTACTGAAAGTAAAGTTACTAAAATTAAATTATTATTTTTCATATATGGAAATTGAAGTTCTATTATATAAAATCTATTTTACTAAAACAATAATTGGATTCTACTTTTCGCACCGCTATCAGTATTACTCAACTGGCCTAAGATTTCTTGGGTTTACTCATTTTATTCAAAAAC
>JBNAIF010000269.1:0-70373 GCA_050043595.1 Nitrososphaeraceae archaeon
CAGATTGTTTTGAAGCTGTTGTATACATAGGTTTGTGCATCATTACAAATATCCAATCAATCGATGGATCATCTTTTGCATTCTTGAGATCATTAACTACAAATTCATATTGTTTAGGATCTACTTCAATATCAGGTACTAATACATCATTAGCAAGTCTTTTATCTAATTTTGTGATGTTAATATTAGTAAAAGAATGTTTTTTTAATAATTCGCCTAATGTTATATCAGGACTGAACTCTGGAATAAAAATATTAGGATTAGATTTAGTTTGTTTGGATTCATTTTTCTTATGATTACTATTCTTTTTCTCTTGATCATTTTTCTTCTTGTCATTCAATTCAAATTTTTTAGTTAAATCTTTGGTTAAATCTTCAGTATTACCATTTGTTTTAATTATTTCAACATATTCATTATAATATTCATGATCATCAGAAATTACATTTGTTCTAAGAAGGTCAGTAGATAATTCTTTTTGTGTATCTAATACAAGAACATGTAGATTTTTATAGTCAAATGAATAGTATGAATTTGGTAAATTATAATGATCTAGATAAGATTTTGTTAATTCTTTAGAACCTTCTGATTCTTCCTTGTCTTCATGATTTCCAATCGCTATTTTTATATTTTTGTCTAATGATTTTGTCATGTCAAACCAACAATCTGGTGATTTTTTATATGAATAATCTCCTAATGCTAAAAAGAGTTCTGGATCTAAACTTTCCATATTTTTAATATTTTCTTGTGTTCTCATCGAACATCCAAAATCACCTGCTGTTACTATATTGAAATAATTATTTTCTTTTGTTTTATTTTCTAAAATTGATGGAGGTAATATTTCATCGATAATATCCTCATTTGTTGTTATTGGAGATGAAGTTAGAGATTCTTTTTCTTCTTTGTTTTCTATAGTATTAGCGGTAACATTATTTGAGGTCAATAGAGAATCGGTTTTATTGTTTTTTTCCTTGATATCGATATCTGAAAGATTTTGATTTATCAGTTTATCATTATTAGATGTTTCTTTTATTATTTCTTCTTTTTTATCTTCTTTATTTATACCAAAATTTAGATATAAAATTTGACCATCTTTATTAAATACGTTTTCTTCGTAAATATCTTGTATTTCTTTCTCTGTTAATCCTTTACTAAATATTTGAATTTCATCTATATTACCAGTAAAAAATTTATCTATATCTAAGGAGTTTGCTCCTATTCGAAGTGGTTGGTCTCCAGTAGTATCAGGAATTCCTTTTATATTTTTACTATCTGCTTCTTTTCCATCAATATCTAGTTTTAATAAAGTACCATCATAAGATAACAAAACAAAATGCCATTTACCTTCATTATAATTTTTAGTAGATGACTGTACTATAAAATCTTCTCCAGATTTAGATTCAAATCCTCCATGAATGTTTCCTTCTTCAGAAATCCATACACCGTAATTCATATTTTTTCCTTCTTCATCGGAATTAAATCCTCCTTTATTAACAAGATGGACAGATTCGAAAAATTCTGGCTGATCAGTCTTAAACCAAAAGGTAATAGCAAATTCTTCAAGAGACAATGTTTTGTTGTGAGATATGTCGATATAGTCAGTTCCATTTACTAATAAAAATGGTTCGAATGTATATGTTAATAATGATTTATCATTATTTTTTTGATCAGAAGTATGCAGATAAAACAATTTTTTATCAATCATTTCATGTTTTGGATTAGGATATGATAATTGTCCATATGCAAAAAAATTATTTGAATGAATTAATAAGGAACATATTATTCCAAATATAAGTAAAAATAACAAAATATTGAAACATTTTAATGAAGTCATTTATGTACTACACTACATAACATTAAAAAAGAATATTTATGTGAATCTTTTAGTTTATTTTAGAGTATTATTTTTTAGGTATTTTGATATCATATTGATTGTAAGTAAATCGTCTGCTTTTTCCAAATGGTGTAAAGGGTTTACCGTTACCGTGATAGAACTTTGAGAAATATTCTACATATAATAATCTTGCTCCCTGTATACCTGGTTCGAAAACACCTATTATGGTATTAAATAGGTGTCCTACAAATAGAATTATAATTCCCAATATAGCTTGAGGTAGTGGATTATCAATAGTTTTAAGAAAAATAAAATCTATTACATGTGCAAGTATGATAGAAGCTAATAAAATTCCCACAATTCTAGTATAAGATAATATATGACTTATTATAGATGGTAACTCCATCATTGCTCTGACTCCTTCACCAATAAACATTAGTACAATTCCACCGAAAATCAATCCAAAGTACAAAGCACCCGTTGTACTACTCATTGGATTAATATCCTCATTATTTATCATCCCTAGTCCCAATAATGCTATTCCCCAGCCAAATGCTAACCAGCCTATCTTTCCAATAACGTGTTTCTTTTGACTTTCCCTAATAGCATTAAGTATTCCTAAAACAAGCCCAAATGAAACTAATCCTAGACCTACATAACCGCTAAATAATAATAATTTTCTTAATCCAAAAGTACTAAGTGGATCTAAGAAATTTCCGCCTGGTACAAGTATCTCTCCATCAGATCCAATTATTATTCCTCCTGGTGGCAAGTTAAACCCAAAATTGTCATTCAAGAAAGTAAATAAGTAACCATTTAAATGGAATCCAAAATAAAGGTTAAAGATAAAACCTAGTATAATAGTAAAGATACAACCAGGTATCATCACTTTGGCTAATTTTACCATCTGTACAGGTTGTAATATAGTTAGAGCGAATTTGCGTAAAAATTTAGGCATTATATTGAAATTACGTTTTCCGCCTTCCACACGTCTTATTACCCATAGACAGACAAGTAATATTAGCAATCCATATCCAGCATCACCGATCATCATTCCATAAAAGAAAGTAAAGAAGACTGCAAAAAGAATTGTTGGATCAAATTCTCTGCCAGAAGGTAAAGAATAAAATCGTATAAATGATTCATAAACTTTTAATTTTTTTGGATTAGAAAGAAGTGTTGGAGGATTTTCTTTACTCTCTAAATCATATAATATTGTTCCTTTAGTATATTTTTTCAAAGCTGTATTAACATGTTCTATTTTTGATTTTGGTATCCAGCCTTCTAATGCAAAAGAATCTTTAGTAGATCCGATATTTTCAATTACTTCTAGTTTTTTATTCTCTATTTCAAGTTGTTCTTCTGCACCTAATAAAAATGGATAATGCGTTTTTGAAATTTCTGTAAGTTGGTTATCGATTTTCTTGACCTTGATAGAAAGAGTATTAAGAATATTTTTTTGATTTTGAATAAGATTTTCTGGTTTACCTTTAAGTCGTGGTACAGTTTCTAGATGAACGCTATGTGAATTAACTGCTGATGCTAGCAAATTAGATGGAAAATTAGGTAAAACAACAAGAACAAAACGTGTTAATTTGTCCTTTTCATTGGTATATAATATAATATCTTTGCTATGAGATTCTAATGCTTTCTTGAAATCAGAAAACTTTTCAGATTTTACTTTGCCAAAAAAAGATCTTGCAGAAAATAAATGCAAAATACTTAAATCATCAGGAAAAAATGAAAATTCTTCGAGAAGTTTGATATTATTTTCTGCTTCTTTTATTTCAGTTAATAGATGTTCTTTTTGACTTTCTAAATTAGCTACATTACCATCAATATTAATTGATTCAACAGTTTGGATTAGTTCGTCAACAGAAGAAAATTTAGTTTTTTCCTTTGTTGCTGTTTTGGGAAGGGAAGTAATTAATCCCTTAATTCTAAGTAATTGATCAGAAATCTGTTTATGTAAATCACTTTCTCGTTCGTTAACTACAAGAGAATTTATGTCTTTAGAGAGTGGTTCAAGTTGTATTACTTTCATTTCATGTAAAATAGATATAATATGTTGCCTGTATTTTTTTAAGCCTAATACTGCAATTTTAGACATTGGAACTGGTTTAAGTATTGTACTCAAGTCACAAATACTCCATATATTATTGCATTTTTAGTAACATTTCTATTATTTCTTTTATCATCTTATGATCAGAATTAATTGATAGAGATTTAGATTTATTTTCTGCATCTTTTATGATTCTATCAGCTTCTATAGAAGCATTAGTTTTTGCTTCTGAAATACTTTTTTCTACCATTTTTTTACCATCGATTTTTGATTTATCTATAGATTCCTTCATTTCATCTTCTATGGTTTTTATTTCTTTTTCTACAATACTTCTATGATCTTCAATTTCTGCATGTATTTTTTCTTCTTCCTCTTTGATTCGTTTCAAAGAATTTATGTATTCTTCTTGTGTATTTGTCATAGTAGCTACAATTACCCTCCCAAGAAATATATCCCTATAAACAATATCAAGAGAACAGTAGCAAAGATATTTCCAAACTTAAAAGCACGCATAATCAAATAAAATTTTCTTTGTTTATCACTTGTAAAATTTCCAATATTGTTATTATTATTAAACAAAGTTATTTTTCACTCTCCATTAAAATAATCTCCTCTTCTTTTTCTCCCATCTTTCTCTTTACTGTTTTTAACATAATAAATGTGTCACGTTCCATTTCATCTAACCTAAAAGTAATGAATTTTACAGCAGCTTGTAATTTTGGGATAAAAACATTTTCTATAGCATTTGATTTACGTTTTGTTCTTTCAATCTCATAAAGAAGTTTTCTTAAGGCTGTTTCTTTTTCAGCTATGTCTAATACGATTTTATGGATATTATGAAAAGATTTTATTGCTTCATTTATGGGTGTAGGTAATTCTAAAAGATGTTCGACAAGTATCTCTCTTTGTCCACCCTCAAGTTTTGGGATATGAACACCCATAATACTTTTTGATTTTACTTGCAAGTTACTCATTTGTTGTATTTTCATAGCTTCATTTTCTAATCGTATTGAACCAGTTAACATTTCAGCCATCCTTATTGAATCATAACCTTTCACTAATTCTGACTGTAAATTTTCTCTTAATGCAGTTGCAGTTTTACTAGTATTAAAAAATTCCAAAATTAATGCTTGACGTTTTAATTTTAAAAGTTTCAAGCCTTTTTTTGCAATAACTATTCTACGTTTAGTACGTATATACTCAAGACGAGTTGGTCTTATATCACTAGTAGCTGACATTATTCTCTCTTATGTCTGTACTTTTCGATGAATTCTGACTTTATACGTTTCAATTCTGAATCTGGAAGTTCACTTAGTAAGTCCCAACCTATATTTAGGGTCTGTTCAATGGGTCTGTCTTCATCTGGTTCTTGATTAACGAATTTTTGTTCAAAATTATTAGCGATTTTCAAAAATTTTCTATCTATTTCACTTAATGCTTCTTCTCCTACTATAGCAGATAATCCTCGTGCATCTTTACCCTGTGCGTATGTTGCATACAACTGATCTGCCAGATTTCTATGATCTTCTCTTGTTCTGCCTGCTCCGATGCCTTGATTCATTAGACGAGATAGACTTGTTAAGACATCAACTGGTGGATGAATATTTAGTCTATGTAAATCTCGGCTCATAACTATTTGGCCTTCTGTAATATATCCAGTAAGATCGGGGATAGGATGTGTAATATCGTCTGCTGGCATTGCAAGAATAGGAATTTGTGTTACAGAACCTTTTCGTCCGTGGATTTTTCCTGCACGTTCATAAATTGATGCCAGATCTGTATACATATAGCCAGGATATCCTCTTCGTCCAGGAACTTCTTCACGTGCTGCAGAAATTTCTCTTAAAGCTTCACAATAATTTGTCATATCAGTCAATATAACCAATACATGCATCTCACGTTCATAAGCAAGATATTCAGCTGTGGTCAATGCAAGTCTTGGAGTAAGAATACGTTCCATTGATGGATCTGATGATAAATTTAAGAAAAGTGTGCTTCTACCAAGTGCACCGCTTTCTTCAAATTGCTTTACAAAAAAGTTTGCTTCTTCACTTGTTATACCTATTGCAGCAAATACTACAGAAAAATTTTCAGATGATCCAAGTACTTTTGCCTGTCTAGCAATCTGTGATGCCAATAAATTATGAGGTAAACCTGAAGCTGAAAATATAGGAAGTTTCTGACCTCGTACAAGAGTATTCATTCCATCTATATTAGACATTCCAGTTTGAATAAATTCGGATGGTTCTTCTCTAGAATATGGATTAATTCCAGAGCCAACTAAATCATATTTTTCTTTTGATATAATTTTTGGTCCATTATCTCTCGGTTTTCCTAACCCATCAAAAGTCCTTCCAAGCATTTCATCAGATACTGATAAAGTTGCAGTCTCGCCTAAGAATTTTGTAGAAGTTCCTTCTGTGCCAAGTCCGTGTGTAGGACCAAATACCTGAACTACTGCTAATCCTTTACTAGTATCTAAGACTTGTCCTTGACGATGTTCACCGTTGGAAAGTTTTATCTCGACCATCTCACCATATGAAGCATTATCTACTCCTTCAACAAATATCAAAGGACCGGCAATCTTAGATAATGTTTTAAATGCTATTGACATTTTTAACTAGATGTCTCCACCAAGTTATTAAATTGTTTTTTCATATTTTCTTGTATGTCTTGTACCAACTGTTCTACTTGTTCTTCTCTAGTCCACTTTATATTTGACATTTGCTTTCGTACTTCTAAATTACCTATTTTGGAAGATGATGCGCCTTTTTTTATCGCATCTGCTTCCATTCTACCAAATTCGAGAATTATTGATAGCATAAGATGCTGTTTTTTGATTGATGCATATGTATCAACATCATCATAAGCACTTTGCTGTAGAAAGTCTTCTCTAATAGATCGGGCTGTGTCCAAAATGCCTTTTTCAGGTTCTGGTAACGCATCATAACCTATTAGCTGAACTATTTCTTGAAGTTCAGATTCTTTTTGTAATATCCCTAATGCTTCTTTTCTAAGAGAAACCCAATCAGAGGCTACATTTTTGTTATACCAATCAGTCATGTCATCAGCATACAGAGAATAACTTGTTAACCAATTGATAGATGGAAAGTGTCTTCTTGAGGCTAAATTAGCATCTAGACCCCAAAATACTCTTGTTACTCTAAGTGTATTCTGTGAAACTGGTTCGGAAAAGTCACCTCCTGGAGGTGAAACTGCACCTACTAAAGTTAATGATCCTATTCTTTCCTCTGGTGATATTACTACTGATTTACCACCTCTTTCATAAAATTCTGCTAATTTTCTTCCAAGATAAGCAGGATAACCTTCTTCTCCCGGCATTTCTTCTAATCTACCAGAAATTTCTCTTAATGCTTCAGCCCATCTAGAAGTACTATC
The DNA here is from genome assembly GCA_050043595.1 of Nitrososphaeraceae archaeon. Lineage (GTDB taxonomy): Archaea > Thermoproteota > Nitrososphaeria > Nitrososphaerales > Nitrososphaeraceae > TH1177. Next base: position 7,293 of record JBNAIF010000269.1, read on the forward strand.
TGCCATTAGTGCAACATCATACCCCATATCTCGATAGTATTCACCCATGGTAATACCAGTATAGATACTTGCCTCACGTGCAGCTACAGGCATATTAGAAGTATTGGCAACAAGAATAGTTCTTTCCATCAGTGGACGTTTAGATTTTGGATCTTCTAATTTAGGAAAAGTTGTAAGAATTTCTGTCATTTCATTTCCTCGTTCTCCACATCCAATGTAAACTATAACACTACTATCAGCCCATTTTGCAAGTTGTTGCTGAGTTACAGTTTTTCCACTTCCAAATGGTCCTGGAATAGCTGCAGTACCGCCTTTTGCAACTGGGAAAAAAGTGTCAAGAACACGTTGTCCAGTAAGTAATGGAGATTCTGGAGGAAGTTTCTTAAGAACTGGTCTTGGTGTTCTTACCATCCACCAGCTTGAGAGACCTATATCTATAGAATCTTTACTAGTTTTGACTCTTGCAACATTTTCATTTACTGTATAATTTCCTTCTGATATATCAGAAAGTTCGCCACTAATACCAAAAGGAATCATTATTTTATGATTAATTAATGGTGTTTCTTGAACTTCACCAATAATTTCACCTGGAGAAACACTTTCGCCTTTTTTCTTGATTGGAATAAACTCCCATTTCTTTTTTTGATCTAGAGCAGGAATAACTTTTCCTCTGCTGATAAAGTCGCCGCTTTCTTCTTTTAAAACATCAAGCGGACGCTGAATACCATCATAAATAGATTTTAATAATCCTGGTCCAAGTTGCATAGAAAGTGGTCGCTTTGTATTGGTAACCTTTTCACCTGGTCTGATACCTGTTGTATCCTCATAGACCTGAATTATTGATTTATTTCCCTCAAGTCGAATTATCTCTCCAAGTAAACCCAATTTACCGATACGTACAACATCATACATTTGTGCTTGTTCAACATCTGTTGCTATAACAACAGATCCTGATATACGTGAAACGACAGAAGTTGACATACTATTACTTCATTCGATTATTACATTTACCTATTTTAATACTTACCCCAAGCTTACACCAAGAACTCGCTTTGCTAATGCAGATAAGGATTCTTCTTGAATGGTTCCATCCAATGGAGGCATAAATAATACTAATGGTTCTATTGATTCTTCAACTTTTGTTCTAAATAGTGGAGGAAGTGAATCACGAACAGATTTGCTTGCTATTATTATAGTAAATTCCTTGGAAGAAAAAATACTTTCCATTTTTTTATAAGATTCATTACCACCACTGACGATGAAAGTATCGTCTATTCCTAATAGTCTGTAACCAATTACAAGTTCACGTTCTCCTATTACAGCTATTTTGCTATCTGATTTGGATTCTTGTTTAGATGACATTTTTATTATTAATCATGTAACAACATTGAATTTATACGTTCAACTGAAAAATTGTAACGTTTACCATAAGCTATTCTTTTTATATTATCCCATTCATATTCGGCAGTTATAATAAAATGAAAAATAGAACCTATTGAGAGTGAAACATTTTTCAATCTTTTTACATATAATGTACTTGTTAATTTATCCAAAGCAACTTCAAAATCAATTAAACTGTGAGTTTTCTTGAAAGTCTCCAATAAATTAGATAAATTGAAATGTCCTTCTACTCTATTTGCAATTTCTTCAATGTTCTTTGATCCGTATATTTCTAACAATTCATCTGACGAGAGATTTCCTCCTTTTACAATATGTTTGCTGATCAACTCGCGATCAAGGTTAGAATCTTTTCCTTTTAATATGCTTAAAATATTTTTTTTATCTATTTGCATTCTAACTAAATCTCTGATTGTTCCTTCATCTCCTTGAAAAAACTTGATAGATTCAATTAAGTTAGTATAATAATATTCATTAAGTTCAGCCATCATAGGACTTAAATCATTTGTTTTTTGAAAAGTGTCTATATGTTTCATTAATATTGTTCCGTATTTATATTTCACAAGTTGGTCTACTACTCCTTCGATGCTAGATTGTGATAAAATAATTTTCATTTCATCATGTGGAATATTTCCTGCAGAAATTCCTGCTGGGAAATTTCTGCTAGAAACTATAAAAGATTCTGTTTCGGTAATTGTACGTCCTGTTATTTTTGATGATAATATTAACTCTATGTTATGAATATCCCATTTCAATAAATAAGCTCTTATCGCAGATTTTCCACTAAATGGTGTTGCATTAAGAGCCATCTTGTTAATTTCAACAAGTTGTTTATTTAGTGCAACTTCCAAAAGTTCTGGTGGAGAATATAGAGATGCAGCTTTTTCGATCTCCGGTCCGTACCAAGTTGATTCAAGCATCTTTGTCATTTCATTAACATCTTCAGATTTAAGCAATTTTTGAATAAAATCTTTAGAAAGAAAATTTGTGTAATGTGACTGTAGTCGTCCATAAGATGAGGCGTATGGAGATGTGGTCATTATTACTTGATCATTTTTTCGAGGATAAAACTTTTAACATCATCTTCACGTGTTCTTAATAATTCTTCAAAAGTCAAATCGATTTCTCTTTTTCCAGTCTTGTCTTCAGCTAAAATTCCTCCAGTAGTATTAATTGGAGAGCCAAGATTTACATTCATGTCTTTGAAAATCATACGATCTTCATCACGACAATGTATTATTACGTCTGAACCTAGTTTCTTTTTAACATGGTCAAGCATTGAATTTAAGGTAGTTTTGTACCCTGATTCTTGAGAATATAACTTTAGTTCTTGTTTTATTGTATCAAATGTAGAATCAGTATTCTTGTTGATTGCTTCAAATAAGATTTCTTTTGCTTTCAATCTAGCTGCTTCAACTATTTTTGCAGCTTCTTTTTGTGATTGTATTTTTGCTTCTTTGTCATATTGTTCTTGTAGTGCTTTTATAGTATTCTCTTTTGTTTTCTGGATATTTGTTTTTTTGTCATTCATAGCACTATCAAGTAGGGTAATCTCCTTTTGTCTTCTCTCTTCTATTTCTTGAATGAAAGCGTTTAGGTTTGACATCTAACCTTTCGTTGATTATAGTATTCCTAGTAACAGAATTATACCTAGTACGAAACCGATGATCCAAAGAGTTTCAGGAATTACGAAGAAGAAAAGAACCTGTCCAAATTTTTCTGGTTTTTCTGATATAATTCCCATTCCTGCAGCACCAATACCTTGTTGTGCATTTCCAGTACCAATAAGACCTCCCGCAATTGCAATTGCTGCTGCTATAGCTAGCAAAGGTTTAGTCAAACTAGAATCTGAACCTGGTGATTGTTCTGCTGCAAATGCATGAGTAGAAGTCAATGTTAAAATAGCTAGCGCTAATCCTGCGATTATTGTGATAATAGACAATTTTGAACGATGGTATCGCATCATGATTAGTTAAGATTGTTATGTAGGTATATTAAGAGTTTTCTTTAAATAATTATGGATTTAATTATTTAACATGATTTACAATCTAATTTTATTGGATTGAATATTTTTATCTTTATTTTTTGTAAAATTTAGACGATAAAATATATTTAAATTTATTATGGAAACTATTAATAGTGTAATATAAAATCAAATTGAAGTATATTTTTATAAAAAATTACTATAGTTTTAACTGTTGAAAAGAAAATAATGATTTTGATTTTACTAAATAATATAGTAATACAGATATTTCAAAAAATTATTTAATAACTTTAATTTGTATAGTTACTTATCAATAATTCTTTATAGCCTAAACGATAAGAGCTTTTGGAATTTATTAATCTTGAAACAGCTACAAGTTTTATATTATCAGAAAATTCATTATAAAGATCTAGTATATATGGAGTATTAGAATTGCTTAACAAAACTTTACATTTGCGATTTGCAAGATCTTTGAATATTTTTGCAAGATCTTTTTGATCGTTGTCGGTGAAACCATTATTTGTATACGATGTGAAATTTGCAGTAATACTAGTTGGTTTGTAAGGAGGGTCAAGATAAACAAAATCGTCTTCCTTTGCTTCCAGTAATATTTTTTTATAATCAATTGATAATATCTTTATTTTGTGCATTTGCAAGATTTTGCTAACATTTTTTAAATTTTCATCATCACAAATTATTGGATTTTTATATCTACCAATAGGAACATTAAACAAACCTTTTTTATTTACTCGGTAAAGACCATTATAACATGTTTTATTTAGAGTGATAAAACGTGCAGCTTTTTCTAAACTACTGGAATGAGTGGTTTTTGTTCTTAAATTATAATAAAATTTGGTAGGAGATTTTTTATATTCGTATTGATAACCCTTCAAGGTTTTTATTAACTCATCAACATTATTTACTATCATATTATAAGTATTAATTAGTTCTGAGTTAATATCAGAAAGATAGGCATCAAATTTACAATTTTGGCTATTGACTAAGTGGAAAAACATTGCCCCACCGCCTAAGAAAGGTTCAAAATATCTGTTAAAGCTAGAAGGAATTTTTTTGTGTAGATAATATAATAATTGAGTTTTACCACCAGCCCATTTTATAAAAGGACGGCATTCAAATAATTGATGTTTTTCATCTTGTTTTAATTGGATAATTTGATTTCGTTAAAGTATTTGTTATTTTTGTTTATATAGCTTTTGTATGTATGATATTTAATGTTAATTACGATATTTCTAAATAAAAATAAAAATACTTAAATAATTTTTTATTTTAATGTGCTTATGCGAAAGTTATTTTTATTGACGATTCTTTTGGTCCCATTAGCATTATCTTCAGCATATGCAATAGAAGGAAATAGCGGTAATGTTTCACAGACAGATAGTGATGTCTCTAGTATGAATATGACAGATAGTGATGTCTCTAGTATGAATATGACAGATAGTGATGTCTCTAGTATGAATATTACTGAGAATATTGTCAAAAGTGATTATAATTATGAACCATATGTAACATACAAGGGATCTTATAGAGATATTCAACATTCAGATGATTTACAATTAAGTAATTTTTCAGTTTTAGTATGGTTTAAAACATCTAATAACTATCTTGAACCAGGTTTTATAGTAAATAAAGGTGGAATGAATATTGACGAAGAAGGACAAAATATGAATTATGGTATATGGATAACAGAAAATAATACAATAGAAGGAGGTTTTGAAAATATTACTGGAGATAATTTCTTCATATCTTCAGATAAAACATATAATGATGGCGACTGGCATCATGCAGCAATAGTGTATGATGGAAATGTACTGAAATTATTTGTAGATGGAATCAAAATAAGTGAAAATATGACTAATGATGTAATACCAGATATTAATAGTACTAAATCATTGAGAATAGCAGCTAATTCATTTGAACCAGACAAAAAATTCATTGGGAGTATAGATGAAATAAGAATTTGGAATAGAGGAATAGATGATTCTGAAATAAAAACAGCATATGAAAGTAATGAATTTGATACCACGGGACAGATAATATATATACCCAACAATTTTAAATAAAATATCTTTCAATAAAATAATATACAGACATTAATATTGCTGTATATTATAAATTATTTTTAATATAAATATAATTTATTTTTATAAACAATAGTGAAAATAACATGGGAGTAGACTTAAAGAATATTATTACTTCAACATCAATAAAATTATCAAATTTAGCTGATAAAACTATTGCAATAGATGCATATAATACGATTTATCAATTTCTTGCTATCATAAGAGGACCCATCGGAGAATCTTTAACTAATAACAATGGTCAAATAACTAGTCACCTGAGTGGATTATTTTATCGTAATATTAATTTCCTTTCTAATAACATCAAATTAGTCTATATTTTTGATGGAAAACCAAGTCAATTAAAAATGAAAGAAATTGAAAGGAGAAGAAAAATCAAAGAAGATACTAAAGAAAAATATCAAGAGGCATTAGATGATGGAAGATTAGAAGATGCAAAAAAATATAGTCAAGGAACAGTAGAATTATCAGATGAAATTATTCAACAATCAAAATATTTACTAGAACTTTTTGGTATTCCACATATACAAGCTAAATCAGATGGAGAAGCTTTAGCTTCTAATCTAACAACAACAGGAAAAGTATTTGCTTGTGCTAGTCAAGACTACGATTCTCTACTTTTTGGAGCAAAAAGATTGATAAGAAATTTAACTATAAGCGGTAGAAGAAAAATTCCAAACAGAAATAAATATGTAGGAATAGAACCAGAAATTATATATCAAACAAAAATTTTAGAAACAACTAAGTTGAATTTAGATCAATTAATTGATGTAGGTATTTTAATAGGCACAGATTTTAATCCAGGAGGATTTGCAGGAATAGGTCCAAAAACAGCTTTAAAATTAATTAGAGAAAATGGAAAATTGGAGAAAATTAATAAAATACGAGAAAAATTAAAAGATATACCATATCAAGAAATACGAGAAATATTTCTTAATGAGAGTTCAAAGAATTATAAAGATATTAAATTTAATTTTAATAGGCCTGATCATGATAAAATTTCGGAATTTCTTTGTGATAAGATGAACTTTTCTCATGAGCGTGTTTCATCTTCATTGGATAAACTAAAAAAAATAGAAGAACAAAGAAGTCAGTCATTAGAAAGATGGTTTTGATTCTTTTTTTCTATATTTAATTGTCTTTTTTTATCTTCAATTCGCTTTTCACTAGAAAAACGTTCCAATTGGTAATTATTTAAATTTACAAATTTTATGCCTTCAGATAAAACTGGATGTACATTTTTAATTTTTTTATACATTTGTTGACATATAAATCGATAATCAGGATGGCCTTGCGGTGTAGTTCTTAATTCAATTAAATGTGATGCTTCTCTTAGATTCAATTTCATAAAGTATGGATATCTATATGCAAAATTAACTACATATTGTGCTTGTTCTACGAAATTCTTTGAGATATTTTGATAAACTTCATTACACTTGTACATACAATCTCGGAAATCTTTTTCTATTCCAAATTCAACGACTTCATTTGGAATGTCATATCCATGTTTAGTTGTCAGTAGTTGTCTTTCTAAAGTTAGAATACGATGTCTGTGCAGATCTCTAAATATGCCAAAATTTGTAAACATTTCGAATGTATATTCTGTCATTTCAAAAGATCGCCCTGGACGTTGTCTTCTATTATTTCGTGACTTTGTATAATTTTTAATTATATTATGTCTTTCTTCCTTTGATATGGTTTTTATATAATTAATAATTTGTGTTAATGATTGACCTAATGCATTTTCATATAAAATTGACGATGATATTTTTATTTCTGCGTCGTCATTATTTTCATAATGTATGAGGTTTACATATTCTGGATTTTTTTCGTATGGAATATTAGTAAGATGTGATTGAGCTAACAGATTATTTTCAATGCTTGTGTTTTTTAGATAATTTTGAAAAGATATTCCATAATTATTCTTTACTCTATTTATAAATGAAGATAAGGTGGAATTTAATTCATTATATAAATCATCAGCTATTTTTTGCAGTTCATTTAAAGAAGATGTATATAATTTCGATAAAAGATATTCGTAAGCTCTGCCGTTACCTGTGATACCTAAATTAGTTAAAGTAGATGCAGGCAATAATCCCCGTAGTACATCAAGAGTTTTTGCTTTTATAGTATTTTTGTAGATACGTAATGCAGAATTTATGTCATTTGAAAAATTTAATTTATCAAAAGTAACTTCTGTTTTATTAGTAGAATCTAAGAATCGAAAATTTTCAATGGGTTCCTTTTCTGAAAAATATTTCTGCATCCCATCAATATTATTTGAATAAATTGTAAAGGCATAGTCACAAGCTTCGATATAATCATCAGCATATGATGAATTCATTATTTTTTTTTCTCTTTGATACTTATACTGATTATTAAGTTTTTTATTTAAGGAAACATATCTTGATGATTTTTCTAGATAAGATAAACCTATTCTACTATCTTCAATTTTTTTTGCTGCAATGTTTGATATATTTTCAATTCCTATTTGTGCTTCACCTAACTCTGCTACAGAATCATCGCCATATTCAAGTAAAACACGTTGATAAAATTCTTTTCCTTTATTTGGATTATTAGCAAATTCATCTAAAAAAATTTGCCGCATGTCTTTATCTGATCGTGAATATCTTGACATAAGAGCTCCTCTGTCTACTTGTCTTGGAGTAGTTATAACAAAAATAGATTTGTTTATATTAGAAAAATGTGATAATAATATTTTTTTTTCTTGTTCTGTGAACATTCCTAAGAAATCATATATGAAAACCTCAATACATAGATATCTAGAAATTAATTAATTAATTATTTTAAAAAAATAAAATGAATATAGGTTTTGTTTTAACCTTCTTCCCAACCCTTTGAGAATAATGCACTCTTCTTTAATGGTATCGGTTGTCCTGGAGTATAATCCATTGGTCTCATCCAAAATATGGCTTTTGTTGGACATACGCCTATACATGCACCATCAGAGATACATCTTTCGGGATAAAAGACAAATGCTTTTCCTCTTTTCCAACCTTCTACTGGTTTTACTCTTAATACATCTGGACCAAGAGCAGTACATATTTCAACACAGAGAGCACATCCTATACAGTGTTGTTCACTAATATCTGGAAGTATTGCAACTGGCATTTATTTTCTCAGCTTCGATTCCTGTTGAAACTATTTAAACCCTATGTTCTAAGTATAACAGTGATATATTGGGATCAATTTTAAATTAAATTGAAATAATTGTCATGTTTGAGATATTAGTAATATTGTTTTTTTGTATAAAACCTGATGTGGACACTACAATATATTTTGCAGGTTTTACTGTTTTAAATGTACAATCTTGAGGATTTAGTGGGTTTTTGCATGGATTTGCATTTTCTATTGTATAAACAACATTTCCTCTTTCATCAAACCAGATAAGATCAATATTATACTGTATGTTCAATAACCATAGTGCATAAAGATCAAGTTCTGGATATACCAAAATCATTCCATTCTTAGAATCATATTCATCAGATCGAAACATTAACCATCTTTGTCTTTCTGCATCAGACTCTGCAATTTCCACAGTTATTACTGAATCATCAATTTTAATAGTTCCTTTTTTAAAATCTAGCGACTTATTTTTAATTTCATCTGGAATAAATAAAATTCCAAAAAGTCCAACAAAAAATATAATTATTGCGGATGGTATTAAAATAGCCATCTTACGAACCAAAAATGATCAAAGATAAAAATACTAGAACATGATTTGAACTTTACTTATTAAAAAAGTGAATTACTGAATTATTTATTTAATTCGCTATTTAGTTGAGCAAAAGTTTTCTGGATTTCTTCAATAGAAGTACCATCTTCTAATGTAGTAGTATCTCCTATATTTTGACCGGTTATTATAGATTTTAATAATCTTCTCATTATTTTTCCACTTCTAGTTTTTGGTAATTTATTAACAAAATAAATCTTGTCTGGTGTGGCAATTGGACCTAGATTTTTACGAATATGATCGATTATTTCTTGCTGTAATTTTTTTTCATTATTTTTAATATATACTGTTTTTAGTACTACAAATGCAGTAATAGACTCACCTTTTCGATAATCTGGTTTGCTTGTTACTGCTGCTTCAGCAACAACATTATGTGAAACTATAGCACTTTCTAATTCAATTGTTCCAAGTCTATGTCCAGAAATCTTTAAAACATCATCCGATCTGCCTAATAACCAAAAATAAGAATCTTCATCTATTATTGCGTAATCTCCTGCATAATAATAATAACCAGTATCAAATTCCCTCCAATAATTTTTATATTTTTCGTCTTCATTCCATAAAGTCATTAACATTCCTGGCCACGGTTTACGTATTACCAAATAACCTTTATTATTTTGTTTTAAAGTTTCTCCTGTTTCTCCTACAATAGATACATCTATACCAGGTATTGGAAACATTGCAGAACCAGGTTTCATTGTAAAAGTTTCTATTCCATTACAATGGCTTATCATTATACCTCCTGTTTCAGTTTGCCACCATGTATCAATAATAGGACATTTTTTCTTTCCTATGTTTTCAAAGTACCATATCCATACTTTAGGATTTATTGGCTCACCTACAGTTCCTAGTAATCGTAAGGTTGATAAATTATAAGAATTAGGAATTTCGTTTCCATATTTTATATAAATTCGAAGGGCAGTTGGTGTAGTATATAGAATAGTTATACCATATTTCTCTACCAATGACCAATATCTATCATTTTTTGGATAATCAGGTGTTCCATCATAAATAACTTCAGTAACACCATGCATTAAAGGTGCATAAACAATATAGCTATGACCTGTTATCCACCCTATGTCTGCGGTACAAAAATAAACATCTTTTTTATTAAAATTAAAAACCCACTTAGCAGTTGCATATAAATGAGTAAGGTATCCACCTGTACTATGTACAACTCCTTTTGGCTTACCAGTTGTTCCAGAAGTATAAAGTATAAAGAGTGGATGAGTACTATCTACATACTCTGGTTCACAGTAAAGAGGCTCATTTTTTACTACATCGTCCCACCATAAATCTCTACTATCCAAGTGGATTTGATTAGAAGTTTTTCTTAAAATTATTACATTTTTAATAGAAGGTGTATACAAAATTGCTTGATCTACTATTTTTTTAAGTTCAAGTAATTTTCCTCTTCTGTAATTTGCGTCTACAGTTATTATCAATTTAGATTGAGCATCATTAATTCTATCAGCTAATGCTTTTGAGCTAAAACCAGAGAAGACTACATTATGTATTGCACCTATTCTAGAACAAGCTAACATGGAAATAACGAGTTCAGGAATTGTGGGTAGATATATTGTTACTCGATCTCCTTTTTTTATTCCAATATTCTTTAATGCATTTGCAAATTGATTTATTTTATGATATAATTGATAATAAGTTAGTGTTGTGTTTTGACCATTTTCATTTTCCCAAATTATTGCAGCTTTATTTTTTGTATTTGAATTAATATGTCTGTCTATACAATTTATAGAAGCATTAATTTTACCATCTTTAAACCATTGAGCAAATGGTGGATTCCATTCTAATGGTTTTTCCCATTTTTTAAACCATAACAAATTTTTTGCTTGTTCTTCCCAGAATTTTTCAATATTGGATAAAGCATTATTTTGAATATCAAAAAATTTCTTTCCTTCTATAGAAATTTGATTAATATTATTATTTTCATTAGGATTAGGTGATATATTCATATATCTTCTTTAGACATTTATTCATAATGATATATCCTTTAAATATTGATCATTTAATAAAACATTTTTTTATTAACTAAAATAAATTAACTATCTGATTTTTATAGTTTTATTCTCATATTTGAATTGAAATAATTTACAAGAATATCAAAAGTTTTTAAGAAAATTAAGTTTTCATATAGAATAATCTTACTTAACATTTTGTCGTTATATTAAAATAAACAATTATTGTGTATGATAATTGTGAAATACAGAAGTAGAACAGAAATAGTAGCAATGATACTAGAGGCTGCTAATGGAGGAGCAACAAAGACAAAAATTATGTACAAAGCTTTTCTAAGTTATGCACAATTAAGAGAATATCTCTCTGTATTAATTGAAAATAACTTACTAGAGTATCTTGATGGAACTCAAACATACAAAACCACAGAAAAGGGATTGAATTTCCTTAAAATGCATAATGAGATAGGCGAACTTTTACAAACACCAACTAAAATTTAAAAATATTAAACACATTTTTATTTTTTTCTTTAATTATAAAAGCATTAATATTAATACATTATATGTAGATGAGAAAATAATTTCTTTGAATTAAAAAATTTCAAAGTTGCTAGACAACTAGCAAATAATTTATAGCGTATATAATAGAGAATAATTAATTTATGTATTTGTAATTACTTGATCTAACCAATTAGCTTCTTCTGAATCTATATTGTGATAATTTTTTATTTCTTCTCTTTTTTTGCTATTATTTGAATTGTTATTTGTTGAATTTTGATCCGTAGAATTAGAATTTGTCTGATCATTGCTGTTGTTATATGTTTCAATTAAAGGTTTTGAATTATCTTCATTAATTGATGAATGTTCTGTTTCATGATTCGATTCTGGTGAAGTTATATTTTTAACCTCTTCTGTAGGTGGATTTTCAGGCTTTATTTTTTGCTGTTGGATTGTAGATGGTAGTGGTAGAGTATTATCAAGATTTTGCTCCTCAAGACGAATTTTAATATTATTAATCTCTTCTTTTTCTAAATTAATATGATCCATTAATTCATTGGTAGATACAATTACTTGTTTGTATGTAGAGTCAGAAATTTCATGGCTTTTGTATTGAAGCTTTGAGTCAAATAGTATAGATTTTATATTTTTTATTGATTCATCTAATTCATTTAATCTTTGATCTAATTTTTCACGAATAGAGTTTTCTTTTTCTTCTAGTTCTTGTAATTTTTTTTCATATTTTACATATACTAGTTCTGCATCTGCTTTCATTGCATCATCTTCTTCAACTAATTCTCTAAGTGCTTTGATTCTCTTTAATGTAAGATTTTTTTGCCTAAATAATTTCTGTGCATCCAATCTCCATTTTGGAATATATATTACAAAATCACCTTGAACTATAAGTTGTTCATAAATTAATGGCTTCAATCCTGTGTCACCACAATCTACACTAATTGATTCGATTGTACCATCAGTATCAGTTATTATCCCAACTACTTTCCCCATAAGAGTACCATACATATCTTTAACGGGTTTACCTACAAATTCGAGCTTAAGTTCGCTCATGCAAAAGCATTAATGAATACGTATAATGATAAGAACGTCAAAATTATTTAAGTGATTAGTAAGAAATTTTTATTATTGATATAGAATTCAATAAATTAATTAATTTATAAGCCATTTATAAAATTACAATTTCATGGGTAAAGGATTGTTTATTGTTGGTGTTGGTCCTGGTTCTCCAAAATATATTACAGACATAGCAAAAGAAAAAATAAAATTATCAAGATTCATAGTAGGGTATAAATATACATTAAAAACTATAAATGAATTAATTGACAAAAATGAACAAGATGTATATTATGTAACAATGAGTAACCAAGATTCGATTTATTTACAAGTATATGAAAAGATGAATGAAGGCGAGTATTGTACTGTTCCATTTACGGGCGATGCAAATTTCTCTGAATCGGAAGTTGTAGATCGTTTGTTAGAAATATTTGGAGATAATAATGTAGAGATAATTCCAGGTATTAGTGCCGTTCAAGTAGCAGCTTCAAAATCAAAAATACCTTTAGATAAATCACATATCACTACATTTCATGTAACTGGCAGTATTGAACAAAAAAAAATTGAACTTGTTCAAAAAATTTTATCTGGTAACAACATTATACTATTGCCTAGACCATGGCCTTCTATTCCCGATAAAAATTTTATGCAATCAGAAATTGCAAAATATTTAAAAAAAAATGGAGTAAATACAAAAAATATCAATGTTTGGATTTTTGAATATTTGACTGATAATGATAAAGAAACCATTTTTTATGGTAAAATTTCTGACTTGGAAGACAAGAAATTTAGCGATTTATCTGTTATGGTGATTGATCAAAATAAAAGACAGACATATTTGGAGATTGATTAAGTAAATATGATATTAATGTTAGAATATTTTTTTATGTCATACTATATATTAATTATATAAATTAATTCTTTACCATTAAAATTTGACTATTTAATAATTATTATTAATTTACAGAAATTGTTGGTGGTTTTTTAGCCCATATAGATTTATTTTTACTAAGTTTTATTTCTATTGAACCTCCTTTTTCATAATTTTCCATATTTTTTTCAAATTCTTCATACATTCCTAAATTATAACAAGCTGTTGGATCTTCTAAATCACATTTTTCTTTATTAGAAATGAATTCTGTATGAAGTTTTTTTAACCAAGTTTCTACTATATCTGAATTTAATTTTAAGAATGTTTCTACTATTTCTGGTGAATAAATTGAGATTTTTTGTAAAAGTGCATTATTTGGAATAATTTTGTTATTTTTTATAATTAATCCTACTGATTTATCTTTAAATTCTTCTATCATGAATTATATTAGCATTTCAAATATTTAAGTTTATCAATAATTACATACAATCTAACAATTTAAATAATATATTTAATCTTTATAAATTATTATTAAAATTTTATAAAATTTTATATTATTTATTGAATTTTGTTATTTGTTCGATCATAGCCCATTCAATAAAAGCAGCAATGAATAATATTATTATAACTAGTACAATTTCTATTAAAGAAGGTTTTATCAAATGTTTCCAAGAAATTTTTTTCACGATAAGATCATAGATTATCATTCCACTTCTTGACATGGCTAATCCATATGAAAAAATTTCCATAATTCCAAACGGAGTTACTATAATACTTAGTGGAGAAATATTCTGTAATGAACTTTCAAAAGTTGTAAATGCACTAAACACTAATCCAGTACCAAAGCCAGAAAAAACTCCTAGTCCTACTCCAAATCCTGGAATAAACATTCCTAATGCAATTAAAAGATTATTCATGAAAATACCATACTCATTTATATCCTTAGTTTTTTTTTCAAATTCTTCTTTAAGTGACTTTGATTGTTCGTTACTCAAATCAATTTTTGCACCTAAATTGAAAGAAATCAAAAAAAGAGATATTCCAAAAGCTAAGTAAAGAAGTCGTCTTTTCAAGGAAATTACTTAGAAATTTGGATTATTAATATTATATTGTTTAATATAAATAGAATTATAACTAAATAAAAAGATGAATAATCATCCATTTGTCATTTCATAAAGAGATTTCGAATGTATTATCTTATATATCTGCTAATGGATACCAGATCCACCCTGAAGCATTTAATAAATTAAAAATAATTGATTCGAAAAAAATAATGAAGATAGTACAAGATGTAATCAAATATAAAAAATCACAGAAAGATAATTCGTTGATACTTTTACAAGACGTTGAATTTATTTCTGGTGAAAAAACAGTAATTGAAATTAAAAAAGAAGATATGAAATATGAAATAAAAGATAACAAAAAGAAAATTATTTCTAGTAACTCAGATATAACAAAACCTGAAATACAAAATTATTATAAAATATTATTCGATGCTAATGATAATATTGATACTTTGGATGGAATTAATGGTTATACATCGTTATTTAAGAGTCGTTTTGAAAAATCCTTGAAAATTTTAGCATTAAGACCAGAAAGTAAACGTATAAATAAAATTTCGAATATCAAACAGAAAAATAGAATTAATAGTAGTAGTAAAATTGATACAAATAATACGTTTATAATAGCTGGTCTCTTAATGTCAAGACGACTTAGAAAAAATAGTTTAGAGTTAATATTAGATGATCATACTGGGTTAATAGAAACTTTAGCTGTTACTGAAGAATCTATTAATGTAGCGTCAAAATTATCTCTAGATCAAATGGTTATGTTAGAAATAGAACAGAAAAATGTTAACTTTATTATAAAAAGAATTATCACTCCTGATATTCCAGATCATATATCTAATAAATCAAAAAACGAAGTTTTTGTTCTATTATTTTCTGACCTTCATGTTGGAAGTAAATACTTTCAAGAAAAAGAATTTCGACGATTTCTAAATTGGATTAATTCTTCTAATAATGAAATAGTTAATAAAATAAAATTTATTTGTATAGCTGGTGATTTAATTGATGGAGTAGGAATTTTTCCAAACCAAGATAAAGAATTAAGTGATATAAATGTAAATAAACAAATGGAACATGTAATTGATTTAATTTCTAAAATTCCAGATCATATACAAATATTTATAATTCCTGGTAATCATGATTTGGGCAGGAGATCCTTGCCACAACCTGCGATACCATTTGAAAAATCTAAAAAACTTTATTCATTAAAGAATATAACTATGTTGGGAAATCCTAGTTTTATAGAATTAAATGGTGTCAAAATTTTGCTATTTCATGGACAATCTTTAGATGATATAATTGCTACAGTACCTGGTTTAAGTTATTCAAATCCGGCAGAAGCAATGAAAATGTTACTTAAGGCTAGACATCTTAGCCCAATTTATGGTCAACGAACACCAGTTTCTCCAGAAATGGAGGATATAATGGTAATTAGTGATGTACCAGATATTTTTCATTCTGGTCATATACATGTTATAGATGTCCAAAATTATAAAGGAACTTTAATTGTAAATTCAGGAGCATGGCAAAATCAAACTCCATTTCAGCAAACAATGGGAATAACACCTACACCAGGAATTGCAATACTTGTGAATTTATCTAACTTAAAACCATATAAAATTGATTTTAATCAAGAGATTTTACCATAGTTGAGAAAAAAGAATCATCTTTTAATGAATCTTTAAGTGTATTTATTGGAACAGATAAATGCATCTTTTGTGATCTGCCATATCTGCCTTGATTAATAATATTGGTGGTAATTAAACCTAATTGGTCTAATTCACTAATAATTTGAGTTATTCTACGTTGCGTAAGAATTTCATTATTCATGTTTCTACATAATGTTGAATATATATTATAAACATCTCCAGTATTTCCAATTTTAGATTGTGCTATAGATAATAAAACTAATTTTGTATGTACAGTAGAATTTTTTATGATTTCATAATTTGTGTCTTTTTCTATCTTATCTTGCGCCAAACGTATATGTTTTTCATTCACTTGAAGATCTTTTTCGATTTCTGCAATTTCAGCTGCTACTCTTAATAAGTCGATTGCTTTTCTTGCGTCACCATTATCTTTACCAGCAATTGCAGCACATAGATTTATTGCACCTGTTGTAATTGTATCTTTACTGAAAGCTAATTTTACTCGATCAAGTAATATCTCTCGTAATTCATTAATTTTATAGGGATTAAAAACTACTTCTTCTTCACTAAATGAACTTCTGACTCGTGGATCTAATTTATCTTTAAAAGTCAGACTATTTGATATACCAATTAAACTAATAAAACCGCTGTTGGAAATATTTTCATTAGCTCTTGTAAAGTTATACAATATATCATCACCATTTTTATCAACTAAAGAATCGATTTCGTCAATTACAAATATCACATGTAATTTTTTACTAATAATAAAATCTAAAATTCTGTTAGTAGCTTCTCCTAATGATAATCCTGTGAAATAAACTTTGTTTTTTTTATCTGTCTTATTTATCCCCATATTTTCAGCAATTTCATATAATACTTTGTATGCAGTATTAGCTGATTTGGCATTAATAAATGGAATATCTATTCTTATTGACAAATCTTCTGAGCGTAGTTGTAATCGTTTTACTACACTTTTAATTACTGCAGTTTTACCAGTTCCTGGTTTACCAAATAATAAAAGATTAGACGGTCTTGAACCTTTTAGAGATACTGATAATGTTTTTGCAATTGTAGTTAATTCATTATCTCGAAATTGTAATCTTTCAGGAATATAATCAATAGTTAAAATTTTTCTATTTTTTATTAATGAACTCCCATCTACCGCTGTATCAAATATATCATCTAATAAATCATGTTTCACTCATATTCACCAAGTATCTTAGTCATACCCCTGTTTTTCTATTCCATATTATTATTAAATAATATGTTAAATTGATATTAACATGTTATTAACATAGAAATTTAAACAAGAAAATCAATTTATTTTTATTGAATACATATTTATTTTTAACTTATTTTCTTAATAAAATACAATAAAACATTAGAAAAGAAATAAAGGGGTATAGTTAATTACCTAGTTTTATTTATCTCTATGATGTGTTTATTATTTGTTAACATGATATAATATTTTGTTAAATTTATTACTAAAATTGATAATTATTACCCCTTTATTTCTACTGGAAAGATAATGATAGTTAAATTTGTTAAAATTGATAATTATTACCCCTTTATTTCTAATTATTGATTTCCTAACCGTGTTTTTCTATTTTGAATTTATGAATATATTAAAAATTGATATTTTATGAGAGAATATTATTAACATTATTTTTATTTATGTGAATATTGTTAACTAGTTAAAATATATTGCAATGAACATTTATTTCTGAATATATTGTTCTCCAAGTTTTGTGAGTTTATATTTAAATGGTTTATTACCTGTATTTCTTTCAACTAACTTCTCATCATGAAGTTTTTTCATTAATCTTGATGTATGTTCTCTAGTTTTCCCAATCGAATTTTTAATTTCATTAGATGTAAGTGGTTTTTCTATTAGCATTTTCAATATATGAACGATGGTAGGTTCAACTAACTTCTCATCAGGTTCTTTCCTTGTTTTATACATACGTGGTGATTCTAATTTATGTGATATCATATCATTAGATATTATATGATATTGTGATTCGATTTCTTTTTTTGTTTGTTCATTTTGAATATCACTGCTGTCTTTTTTGATTTTTGAATCAATTATATCCAATTTTAATTGAAAATTGATGATTTTTTCTTCTATATGTTTTAATTTTTCCGTATATTGAGTTAATAATGTATCAATTATATCTGAATATTCTTTTTCATTAATATTTTCATTAGTTATTTCTTGTTCTTTTTGATTGGAATATTTTATTTTTTTTATAAGTTGTGATATTAAAAATCCAAATATAAAAAAAACAACAATTATTAATATTTGTAATAATTCAATTTCCAAATATTATCACATAAATCACAAAATGATATATTAGTTTTGTGATTTATATCATGATATTATTAATATTATCTAATAGGATTTGATTTTTTAATGATTTGATCGATAATAGTTGTGATATTATTAGGAATTGTCGTTTTATTATAGTGATTTTCAGGCTGTTGTGATATTGTATCTAATTGTTGTATTATTGTATCTAGAATCGACAAGTTATTTGTATTTGTAATATTTAATATCTTGAATAGAATAATAGTATAAAAAAATGAATCAATTTTATTTTTGCATTGTTGTACTTGACGATAATACGCACCAGAAGAGATTATTTTTTCTATTTTTTGTTTTCTTGTTTTCTTATAAATAATTGATATTTGTTTTCTTGTAAATAAAGAATTTTCAATAAGTTGTTCCAAAATTTCATTAAATTTGATATCTTGTTCATTGGAAGTACTATACATATTTGTATATAAGTAAATCAGATACTTATTTCTTTATTAATTAAAACCTAAAATATATTTATGTTAGTTACAAAATGAGATTAGTTTATTAGGAATTGGCTATGATTGAAAATTATATAAAACAAGAAATTAAGAAGAATGGAACTTTATGTTTTCCATTAATCGATTCAGAAAATTCAAATGATGTAATAAAAATTTCTAAAAAAGTTCAGGAATTAGGTGCAACAGGAATTTTAATCGGAGGTTCTTCGATAGTAGATCAAACAGAACTATCAGATTTAATTAAAAAAATAAAAATGAATGTTACCATTCCTGTGATATTGTTTCCTGGTAATATCACTGGAATATCACAATATGCAGATGCAATATTATTTATGTCATTATTAAATTCAGAAAATCCGTATTTTATCACTGGAGCACAAGCATTAGGATCATTAGGTGTAAAAAAAGCAGGTTTAGAAGCATTGCCTACAGCATATGTGATTATTGGTGATGGAACTACTGCATGGTATGTTGGTCAAGCAAGAGGAATTCCATTCGATAAGCATAATATAGCGGTAATGTATTCTTTAGCAGCACAATATCTCGGTATGCGTTTTTTATATCTGGAAGCTGGATCTGGTGCTACTCAAAATATTTCTCCAAAGATGGTCAAAGCAGTAAGAAAATACTATGAAGGAGTTTTAATAGTTGGAGGAGGAATTCGTAACTCTCAAGTTGCTAAAGATATTGCTCAGGCAGGTGCAGATATTATAGTTGTAGGTACAATGATCGAAAATGATAATAATTGGGAAGATAAATTATCTAGAATAATTAAAGCAATAAGAAATGAAATATGATTACATTATATTAGATGATAATTCAATATCTGAATTAAATAAATTAGATAGACCTTTTATTTATAAAAATTATCACGATATTATTTTAGAACATTTTCATAAACTTTATAATATTGGTAAAGAGGCAAGAAGTAAAGGTATAGATGTCAGTACTATTATCGAGTCTAGGATAGCATATGACTTAGCTGACAGAGTCGCAAAAATGCATAATATGGATATTACAAGTAGGCTAAGAAAATTATTATCAGAGACTTCAAAGGAACAAGCAGCATTAAAAATTTCAAAAGAAATAGCTTTAGGTGAATATAGTACAGATGATCTTATAACAAGATTAGATAATGCGGTACGAGTAAGTCTTGCAATAGTAACTGAAGGTGTGACAGTAGCTCCATTACAAGGAATATCAGACGTCAAGATCAAAAATAATTCAGATGGTACACAATATCTTTCAGTATCTTTTGCAGGTCCAATAAGATCCGCAGGTGGTACAGAAGCTGCATTAACCATGCTTATTGCTGATAATGTAAGAAAAGCAGTTGGCTTAAGCAAATATCAAGCTAATTCTTTTGATGATGAAACTGGACGTTTTGTAGAAGAATTAAGAATTTATGAACGAGAAGTAGGAAATTTTCAATATAAAGTACTAGATCAAGATGTAATAAATTGTATTACTAATTTACCTGTAGAACTTGATGGTGTTGATACAGACCCTGTCGAAATAGTAGGTCATAGAAATATGAAACGTATTAGAACTGATCGTGTTAGAGGTGGCGCACTACGAGTAATGAATGATGGTTTGATCGGTAGAAGTAGAAAATTATTGAAAATTATTGATAATTTGAGTATTGAAGGTTGGAACTGGTTAAAAGATCTCAAAGGAGCTATTCAACAAAGCGGAAACAATGAAGATGATACAATTCATCATAGAATGTCAGAAGTGATAACAGGCAGACCAGTATTATCAATGACTAATAAAATTGGAGGTTTTCGATTGAGATATGGCAGATGTTACAATACAGGATTTTCTACAATTGGAATTCATCCTACTGTACCTATATTATTGAATTATGCTATTGTTGTTGGTACACAAATAAAAATAGACACTCCAGGTAAAGCATCTACAATAGCATTAGTCGATTCTATAGAACCACCATTAGTAAAATTAAAAAACGGAAAAACATGTTATGTTACTTCTGTAGATATTGCAAAAGAGATACAAGAAGATGTAGAAAAAATCCTTTATTTAGGTGATATGCTAATAAGTTATGGAGATTTTTTAGAAAACAATGCAAAATTATTACCTGCATCATATGTAGAAGAAATATGGGCATTAGAATTGGAAACTAAATTACATACAACTAACATTATTCTCAACGAAAAAGAAAAAAATAAATTAGTCGAATTTTCTAATAATCCATTTACAAAAATCCCATCAGTAGAAGAAGCATTTATAATCAGTAAACAATTTAATATTCCACTCTATCCAAAATACTCTTTTTATTGGGATAATGTAACAATTAAAGAAATTATTTTTTTAAGAAATACAATTCTGCATCATGACCAAATTAATAAAAAGCATAATCATATTAATCTAAACTATAAATTTAATAAATTTGAAATAGACAATAACAAAATTCTTATCAATATTTTTGAACGTTTAGGTATAATTTATTCTTTAACGAATAATAATCAAAAAATACAATTAACTTCAACAGATCAAATATATTCATTATTTAGACTATTACTGAGTACTAACAAAACAAGTACTATATTCTACGACACATTTAAAATAACAGAAAATAATATTTCATCTATTGAATTTATTTCAAAGTTATCTGGAATTATGATAAAACCAAAGTTTGCGTCTGCCATTGCAGTACGTGTAGGAAGACCAGAAAAAGCATCAGAACGAAAAATGAAACCTCCAGTTCATGTTCT
The DNA here is from genome assembly GCA_050043595.1 of Nitrososphaeraceae archaeon. Lineage (GTDB taxonomy): Archaea > Thermoproteota > Nitrososphaeria > Nitrososphaerales > Nitrososphaeraceae > TH1177. The sequence goes on from JBNAIF010000269.1 coordinate 29,209, forward strand.
TTTTCCTATTGGCAATAAAGGAGGAGCTACAAGAGATCTTATTAAAGCATCTAAAGACGACTTACTTTATACTGAAATTGCAAACAGATATTGTAATAAATGTGAACTTCCTTCAATTAGTACACATTGTAGAAAATGTTTATCAGAAACGCCGTTAAAAATAGAATGTATTATATGTAAAGAAAATATAGATTCATCACTTAATAAGTGTCCTAGATGTGGAAGATCTGGAAAAAGTTATTCTCCCGTAAGATATCCATTAAGTAATGCATTAATTTCAGCTCAAAAAAATCTTAAAATTCAAGCAAAATCACCTCTCAAAGGTGTTAAAAACCTGATGGGAAAAAACAAATCTGCAGAACCAATTGAAAAAGGAATATTAAGACAATTACATGAATTATTTTCCTTCAAAGATGGAACTATTAGATTTGATGCTACAAATGAACCATTAACCCACTTTAGACCTCAATGGATAACTACCGATATCAAAAAATTAAAAGAATTAGGATATAAACAAGATTATCTTGGGAATGAATTAACGTCTACAAATCAAGTAATAGAACTTTTTATTCAAGATATTATTATACCAATAGATACAGCTAAACATTTACTAGCTGTTTCTAATTATATCGATGACGAACTTTCAAAATTGTATAATCTTAACCCATTTTATAATGTCACTTCAATAGATGATTTAATTGGGCATATGATAATTGGATTAGCTCCACACACTTCTGTTGGGATAATAGGAAGAATAATCGGATATACTAATTCTCAGGTGTGTTTAGCTTCCCCAATGTGGCATTCTGCAAAACGTAGAGATTGTGATGGTGATGCAGACTCAGTCATGTTGTTATTAGATGTGTTCTTAAATTTTTCAAAAGAATTTCTTCCAGATAAAATAGGCGGATTAATGGATGCCCCATTATTAATTCAACCAATTGTTTTACCACATGAAGTACAACGGCAAGCACAAAATGTTGATATTACATCTAAATATCCTATTCAATTCTATGAAAAATCTAATGAATATACTAAAGCAGAAAATTTATCTAAAAATATAGAAATAGTTAAAAATAGAATTGGTTCAGAACAACAATTTTTTAATTATTTATTTACACATGATACCAATATACTAACGACTAACCTGCAGCGTAGTGCTTATTCTAGATTAACAACTATGAATGATAAACTTGCAATGCAAATTTCTATTTCTCGACTAATTAATGCTGTAGATCCCAATGAAGTAGTTTCTATGGTTCTTACTACACATATTTTACCTGATATTATGGGAAATATGCGATCTTATTCATCTCAGGCATTTAGGTGTACAAGCTGTGGAAATAAATATAGAAGATTACCTCTTAAGAGTAATTGTCTAGGCTGTGGAAATCATTTAATACAAACAGTGACAAGAAATTCTGTTGAAAAGTACGTCAATATCGCTATAGATATAAAAAATAATTTCGTGATGAATGAATATTTATCTTCAAGAATAGAATCATTACTTATGGAATTAAAATTAGTATTTAAAGAAAAAAAAGAAATTGAATCAAAAAAAGAACAATCTTCATTATTAGATTTTATTAAATAATATTAACTAACTATTCAAATTTAAATATCATTTGTTAAAATTTTATTTATTTAATATTTTGACTAATAAAAAATTATAATTATTTCTAATATCTTAAAACATTCATATAATAAATTATAAAGTTATGTATGTGAAAGAATATTATAGTTGAAAAGAAAATAATTTGTATAAATAAATTCTAATCATATTCATAAATTTTATTTATCTTTATTATAGACAAAAATATGATAATTTTATGTTACTGGACTAAAAACCTGAACGCGCGAATTTCTTTCATCTGTAACATAAATATTTCCTTTGGAGTCTATATCTAATGCAATAGGATTAATAAATTCACCTGGACCAGAACCTCGATTTCCAAATTTTCCTAGAAAATTACCATCTCGGTCAAAGATCTGTATTCTGTGATTTCCTTCATCTGCAACATACATGTTGTCTTTATCATCTATTATTAATGCGGATGGATTATCAAATTCTCCATCACCCATACCATGAGACCCAAAAGTCATTATAAATTCTCCATCCTTGTTAAACTTTTGTATTCTATCATTTCCAGCATCTAAAACAAATATATTTTGTAATGAATCTATTGATACATCTGTTGGATTCATAAATTGTCCCTCTCCTCTTCCAGTACCTCCAAATTCATCAACAAAAATTCCACTTTTGTCGATTTTAACTACTTTATTATTTGATCCATAATCTGTTGCATAAACATTTCCTTCTGCATCAAGACCTATCCCTCCCGGATACAAGAATTCACCTTTACCTGTTCCAAATGACCCAAACGATCCAATATATGATCCATTTATTGTAAATTTCTGAATAGCGTTGTTAGGATTTCCAAAATCAGCAACAAACAGGTTTCCTTGAGGATCTATTTCCATACCGGTAGGTGAAGTGAAATATCCAGGTCCATAACCCAGTACACCAAATCCAGAAAGAAAAGTACCGTTATTTGAGAATTTTTGTATTATATTTGAACGTCCTGAAAAATCATTAACATAAATATTGTCATCAGAATCAACTGCTATTCCACTAGGTTGGATAAATTGACCATTCGCTACACCTCTTTCTCCCCATTCACCTTTAAACTCATAATCTAGTGCAAATATTGAATTTGTAGAGAAATGTAAAGTTGCCAATGCTGAAAGCATTACAAATACTAATGTAAATTTAAAATTCACATTTCTAATAAAATTATAGTTATATTTAAAGTACTAGAATTTGATATATCTTATCACATAATTTATAGACAAAGTTATAATACAATAAACTCTGAACAGTAATACTGAAACAAGTTATAAAATGATAAATTCTTAAATTATTAATGTGTTGTATTTTTCCTTAACATAAGAATTATGATACTTTTCGCACTATAAATTCCATTAAATGATAAATTCAGTTCTATAATGACATCCAATATTTCAATCTGTTATCTGTTCCAATTTTTCAAATTCATTTTTTATTTTTTTGACTATAAACCACAACAAAAAAGACAGTACCTATTGTTACAATCAAAATCACTTTCTAGACCAGTTTTTCTCTTCTATCATATAAGTTGATACTCATGGCAAGTATGGAGGGAATGGGATTCGAACCCATGACCACCTGCGTGTAAGGCAGGTATCATACCATCTAGACTACCCCTCCAATAATCAAATATTAATAAATATACTTTTAATTAAGGATATAATAGTTTTTATTATTACAAAAAACATTGTAAATACGCTTTTTTAAATATTTTTTGATACTAAAATAAATAACTAAAATAACTTTAATTTTATATTATCATAATATGTATTTTTAGAAATTATAGAGAAATATCGTATATAATAGTATTCTTATTAATGATAAATAAATATACAAATTTTTAAATTACTAATATATTCAAACAGCAATAGTAAGAAGATGAAAGCAAAAGAATCTTATGAAAAAATATTTGATTTATTAAGAAAACATCATGATTGGTTCAATAATTCCATTGCACTTATAGCTAGTGAAAATATTCCTAGTACAGCTGTCAGAGAAACATTGATGTCGGATTTTGGAAACAGATATGCAGAAGGATGGCCTGGTGAACGAGTATATGCAGGTTGTACGTATATAGACCAAGTTGAATTGATATGTAATGATCTGGCAAAAACAATTTTTAATGCTGAATTTGCAGATTGTAGGGCTACATCGGGTGTTGTTGCAAATCTCGCAATATATTCTGGTTTTACAAATCCTGGTGATTATATGTTAGCATCTTCAATTCCAAATGGAGGTCATATTTCTCATGGGAGAAAAGAACATTTTGGGACTGCAGGACATGTTTGTGGATTAAATATAGATTATTTTCCATTTTCAAAAGAGAACATGACAATTGACGTTGATGCAACTAAAAGTAAAATCTTGAAAATGATCGAAAATAATAAATGTCCAAAATTAGGGATGTTTGGAGGAAGTTTATTTTTATTTCCACATCCAGTAAAAGAATTAGTAAATTTTATGCATGAACATAACATATATGTTAATTATGATGGTGCTCATGTAGCAGGATTAATAGCTGGAGGTCAATTTCAAGATCCTATCAAAGAAGGCGTAGATTCAATGACTATGAGCTCCCATAAAACCTTATGGGGTCCCCAAGGAGGAATAATTGTATCTCGCGAAAAATATGCAGAAACAATAAAGAAATCTATTTTTCCTGGTAATACAAGTAGTCATCATCTCCATCATGTGGCAGGAAAAGCTATAGCATTAGCAGAATCGCTAGAATTCGGAAAAGATTATGCCATACAACTTATAAAAAATGCAAAGAAATTAGCTGAAAGTTTAGTAGATGTTGGATTTTCTGCATTAGGAGAAAAAAAAGGTTATACGGAATCTCATCAAATAGCAGTAGATGTTTCAAAATATGGTGATGGAGGTACTATTGAAGAACAATTAGAAAAGGCGAATATAATTTTAAACAGGCAATTACTTCCTGGAGATATTAAAGCAGGAAGACATTATATGCATCCAAGTGGAGTTAGAATAGGAGCTAATGAAGTAACTAGGTTAGGAATGAAAGAGGATCAGATGAAAGACATAGCAACTTTTATAAAAAAAGTAGTAATAGATAAAGAAAATGTTAATAAAGTAAAAAAAGATGTATCAGAATTTAGGAAGCAATATCAAAAACTACATTATGTGTTTGACGATCAAGTAGAAGCTTATAAATACATAAGTTTATTAAAAAAATGACAAATTTATTATGATATGCATCACTTTTGATAAACTACATTTATAATTTTAATCACTTATTTTAATTAGATATTTGATAAAGTTACAATTTATACTAATGTATATATTAACAGCATGAAAAATTAAAGTTTTGATGAAATTTTATATTTTTAATTAATATAGGACATTTGATAAGGAAATAAATAAGAAATAATTCAATATTTATAACATACAGCGATTTTACATAATTTCTAGATATTTGATACAGCAATTTCAAATAACCCGCAAACAGAACAATCGAACCATAAAAAAATATTTGTGTCTAATACTTCTGATCTACAAATACAAATATTTGATAAAATTAAATGAAAAATTCTTACTAAATTATAATGGACACATTATATCAATAATCATAGTTTGCTTAATTACTTGTAAATAACAAGATATTTATTTAAATGCATTTCATTATAAAACTATGAAAATGCATATTCTTTCTGCATTATTAGTTGTAATAACTATTAATATACTTGTGAATACTGTAACACCTTTTCAAACACTTCCTTTAGTATCGGGTGAAGAAAATCAAAACAGTACTTCAATATCCAACGAAAATAACCAAAATTCTTCTAATATAGATCAGACAAAATCGCCTTTATTATTCAAAACTGAAAATAATGCAGTTTCTATAAAAATTAATTGGAATCAAGAAATACAACCTGGAATACCGTTAATTTTTTTCCTTGATTTTACTCATCCCTTTTCTGGAATGAAATTACAACACGTAAATTATAATTTAGATATTATCAACTCTAGCGGAGAAAATGTATTTTCAAAAGAAAATATTCATACTCATATTGGAGAAGATGCACAAGATCTTGTCTTCGAAAATCAAGGAACATATGATATAATAGTAACTGTGCTAGGAACTGGAGTAGATCCACCTTTTGATACTACTAGAAGTGGTGTGGGTTCAATATCAATAACAGTATAAATTATCATTAAAATTCATTACCTAATTTTAGTATGAATCCATTACAAAAATGGATTTGGACACTACTTTTGATAATATTTCTAATAATTGCCAGTATTCTTTTAGCAAATCCTATAATTTTTTCATTTACTTTGTATGATTATTTTCTATCTTTAGATATTTCTAGTTCATTTTTTTTAATTTTGTCTTTATTTATTTACTAAAATATAATAACTAATTGTTATACTTAACGAGATTTATAAATGATTCTTGTAATTATTATATACAATTACAATTGATAATTACAAATATCTTTCTATTTTGTAATCTAACCGAGAATTTCGTATAATTTTATATTTTGTTACCCGTATATCATATAAATATATCTTATTAATTATGAAATAACATCATTGAAATTTCTGCAATTATTGTCTTGTATAAATACAAATTAATTTCTAATCCAAATATAATTACAATAAATGCATAATAAATAAAATAAATATTCAAAATTTATTAAACCCGTAAACATTTAAAATATATGGCATCTTTTGGAGTGGATACACTTGGTGGATTAACTGAAAAACTAAAACAATTAATAAGTGACACACAAGAACATTATGAATCACTGATTGATTCTACACAAAAATATAAACAAGGAAAAATGAACGATAAAGAATATTTTGCGAGTGTAGGAAAATATTTGATTGCAAATTCAGCCATGAATTTTCTTGCAGTAAGAGTAATTTTGGAATTAAAATCATCTTTAGATTCTGGAACTTCAGCAAAAAATCCCGCTGGTAATATAAGTACAACCACTCCTAGTTCAGGTACAACTCAAGGATTTGGTGTTACTGATTTCGTTAGCGGTGGTGGATCTATTGGACAAAATACTCACGTATATCCACAATCATCCTCTCATATTGAACCTACTCTTAAACCAGTAGACATAATATCAGAGAAACCATCTCCTAATAATAAAACTAGTGATATTCACTCTACTAAAAATTGTAAAAGCTGTAATATGTCTATTCCAATTAAAGCAAAATTTTGTAGTAAATGCGGTAATCCGCAATAATTAAAAACAACCTTCTATCTTGTAATTATAATGAAAGTTTTTGATGGAAGAAAAGCTACTGAAGAATATATGTCTACTCATTCATTAACATTTTCTACTCCAGAAATGACTTTGAAAAAATTTGTTTTATGGTTATCTGAGTATGTAAATTATGAAAAAAGTGAAGTACCACGTATAATATTATACCTTAAAGATAAAAAGGAATCAAAAAATGAAGATCTTAATTCACTTCTTCCAGATATAGATGAAACATTCAAACCAACTGGAGCAGTAACTGATATGTTCAATACCATAAATACTGATATGTCTCCAAATTCAATTCATAATTCGACTGATATTAATAATACTACTTCTAATTCTGACAAATTTAAATTTTGTATAGAATGTGGTTACAAACAAAACTCAAATTCAAAATTTTGTATAAAATGCGGTACTAGATATTCATAATTACATCACTAAATATTTTTTTATACAGTTCAAATAAACAAAATTTAATAAATATTTTTAATTTTTGTATAATATACATGTAATATTTCTTTAATTTCTTTATGATTAATCATCATCAAAATCATCATCTAGATCTTCATCAATATCATCTAGATCTTCATCAAATTCTTCACGCTCTTCCGCAGTTTTATATGGGATATCCACTTCACCAGGTACTTGACATACAGGACATTTAAATTCAATATTTTGTCCTTCTAGATCTAATAAAAATTTTTTTGAAAATATTTCATCACATTTTGAACATACTAATGTAGCCTCGATATTATCTTGAGTAAATTTGTGTGATTGAATCCTAAAGATAGCTTCAGCCATTCTTCTTACCTATAGGAAATTTACCTAATTATAAATTTTATTGTTAATATTTTCAAAAATATTTATCAACATTATTGTAAATGTAATATATTTTTAAAAAATAAATATAACATTTTCACAAATTCTTTATATTGTTTTGTCTATTGTAAACTAAAGCTAATACACTTTCCCTAAGATTTTTTTGCTCAAATATTCCTCTATATGATACAGTCATGATAGAACTGTTTGCATTTTTTACTCCTCTCATTTTCATACATAAATGTTCACCCTCTGCTAAAACCATTACACCACTAACACCATTTCGCTTAATTTCGTCAGCTATTTCTTTCGTTAATCGTTCTTGAATTTGCATTCTTCTAGAATATTTTTCAGTAAGTCTTACTAATTTTGATATTCCAAAAACTTTTCCATTAGGAATATATGCAATATGTATTTTTCCATAAAATGGAAGCAAATGATGTTCGCACATACTATAAAATTGTATATCTCGTGCAATTATCGCATTAGTTTCTTCACTAAAGCTTACATCAAGTTCTGAATTCATACCGTATCCTCCAAATATTTCCTCGTACATTTCTGCTATACGAGCTGGAGTCTTCGATAATCCTTCTCTATCTGGATTTTCTCCCAATTCTATTATGATTTGCTTAATTAATTTTTCAATTTTTTTTTTATTTATTGTACCTGTTTTTTGTACTTTTCTATTATTTCTCATTTATCTTGCACCTATAATTTTATGTAATTGTGGAATCACTCTTACTTCTTTATACAAAGGATAAACAAGGTCGTAAAACCCGATTAATCTATCCACAGTGGGCTCGTTTATGTTAGATGTTGGCTGTATTATAAATCCTGCTAAATCTTTCTTTTTTATTTCACAAAAAATTCGATCTATTAATTTTTTAAAATCGTCTAATGAAGTAGAATTTGATACAACTATTTTTATATATGCGACTTTGTTATTTTCAATAGCTAATTTAAGACATTTTATTTCATTAGCAAATAATTTATCATAATGTTTTTCATCTACTGCATACGAATCTTTTGTCTTGAATTCTATTTTGCATATGTCAATGTAAGGCATAATTTCATTAAATCTGTTATAGTCAAAACAAGATGATTCAATATATGTCATTATTTCCGATCTTTCTTTTTTTATAAATTTTGATAACTCTATAATTGCATAGTGTTGTAATAATGGTTCTCCACCAGTAAAATTAATTTTATACGTATTTTGAGCCAAATTTTTTCTAATCAATTCTTTTACTTCTTCTAACGAATATCTTTTTCCGTCATCCATGGATAATGCATAAACAGTATCACACCAATAACATTTTAGATGACATCCAGCAAATCTAACAAACATGGTTTTAGTACCAAATAATATACCTTCTCCTTCTAGACTAGTAAATATCTCACTAATATACACCTTATTTCTAATTAACGTATTTTGTCTTATCATCTATTCCCGCATTTTTAATAGCAATTCTTCTATTTATACACGATTCGCAAATTCCACAGTGAATACCTTTCTCTTCCTTATTCGTTTTCCCATTGTAATAACAACTCCAAGTATCAAAAATTTTATTTCCTAAAATTTTGTATCCTATCTTGATTAGATCCGACTTATCTAGACCATCTAAAGCAGGAGACCAAATATTCATTCTTTTTCGTAATCCAGATCTAATTCCATCTATTTCTCCAAGATTTAATACTTCACTCAACGCCTTTGTAAACTCTGGTCTGCAATCTGGATAATTATTATCATTTTTATGTGCACCATATAATACTGTTGTAGCTCCAATACTCATAGCCCAACTTGTAGCAATAGTGATAAATATTGCATTTCTTATAGGAACAACAATCGTATAATCAAAATCAGAAGGAATTTTTTTGTTGCTATTTGTCAACACATTAGTTTTACCATATATTTTTTTCATAAATGATATATCTACTATGTAATGATCTTTAGAACCTAAAAAATCTGAAAATCTTTTCGCATGTTCTATTTCTATAATTGCTCGTTGTCCGTAAATAAAACTAATTGTATAAAGATCATTATTTTTCCCCTTATTTTTCAAATAATATGCTGTGGTACAAATCGAATCTAATCCACCACTAATAATTGATACAATAATATTATCATCTTTCAATGAATTGTATATTAATTTATTAATTTATTAATATTTACTATAATAAACTGGTTACATAATATTATGTTATTCACTTTTGTTACTCGTTCCTATTTTTGCAAGTTGAGCTAGAAATGCAGATAATTGAATTTCGGAGTGAGCACCTACAGTTAATCTATAATCATATTCTGCCATCATCGTCATTATCTCTTCAAGATTTCTTATTTTCATATTATACAATTCTTGATATGCATATTTAAAAAAATCTTTTTCTGATAATCCATATACAAATATTAATTCTAATAATTTTACTCTAGCATCATTAAATTTACCTGATATTGCTAATTTAATAACTTGTCCAACCCTAGATCTACCAGAAATATTAATTACAGAATCTACATTTTTAGATGATATGGTTCCTATGCCTGCAACAGTTTGAAGTATATTTATTGCATGTCTTAAATCTCCACTTGTGTAATCAAAAATTTTTGATAAAGCCACATCTTCATATTTTACTTTTTCATATTTACAAATCATTTGTAAATGTTCTATTACATCTTTATTAGAAAGATTAGTAAAATGGAATACTGCACATCTACTTTGAATAGGCTCAATAATTTGAGAAAGATAATTACATATAATTATAAATCTAGTCGTTTTTGAACTATCTTCTATTATTCTTCTTAATGCAGTTTGAGCTTCCGAAGTCATTTCATCAGCCTCATCAAGAATAATGATTCTATAAGGTTTTTCATAGTATTTTCCATTCTTATCTCTTTTACTACCAAGTAAACTTCCAGGAAGTTTTATAACAGCTGCAAATTCTTTTACTCTTTCTCGAACCATCTTAATTCCTCTCTCATCTGAAGCATTCAATTCAAGAGTATCTTTCTTCCAATCATCTCCCAATAATTCCATGGACAAACATAATGCAGTAGTGGTTTTACCTACTCCTGCAGGACCTGCAAATAACAAGTGTGGTAATTCTGTTGGTTTTTTAATCAAATTTAATAATGAATTAATGATTTCTTTTTGATTAGTAATTTGTTCTAGTTGTTTTGGGCGATATTTTTCTACCCACATTAAATTTGATATATTACTGCCTATTGTGTTAGTAGACATTTAAATTGAGTATTAGTCTTTTAATAGTTTATTAATATGTTGTTTATTTGACTTTGGTATTATTAAAATAATTAGCTTAAAAACTAAATTTATATTGACAAACAGATTTTCGACCTTGATTATAAATATGATAAACATAATGCAAGATTCTGTTTACTTCAAAGAAAAATTAAATTCTATTCAAAAATTTTATTATATTAAGTATTTAATGGAAGATGTACGTATAACATTTAAACATGATTATAATATGAATATGCATAACATTAATCTAGATGCAAAATCAGGAGAAATTACATCTATTCCTAGATGGATTGCAAAAATTTTAGCAGAAGAAAATATAGCCGAAATACAAGATCATGATATTCTAGTTTACGTTTCTCGTTCTCTTAATAGAGAGAGAATTGCAAAACCTCATGATATCTCTGGAATAGATACTGATTTTTATATACGAGTTAATGATTATATGAAGGAATTAAAAGAAAACGAACGTGAAAACATTCTTGTTTCTCTTAATTCATTTGTGACTTCTAGAATTGAAAAAATAGTAAAATTAGCAGCAGCTTCATCTCTCTCTATAGATTTAAAAAAGAAATTGTCTATAGAAGAAATAGAATTGTATAATTTTATTCATAAATTTACACATGAATTCAAACAAAAAGCAGTGAAAAAATTTTGACAGAAGAAATTCAAAAAACAGAATCAGCTTTAGCAAATGATATAGAAAATTTTCTTCGTGCATTCAAAGATAGAAATGGTAATTACAAATATTTTGAACGTATAAATAATATGATGGCATCAAATTTAACATCTCTAATCGTAGATTATATAGATTTTGACACATTTAAACCAGAATTTGCTAAACAGATAACTCATAGTCCAGATAATGTATTTGAAGCATTTAATAGTGCAATATTCAATGTTTTGTACGAAATTCATCCAGATTATGCATTAGAAATTCAAAATGATATCAAAGTAAGAATGGGAAATTATACAGTACAAAAAGGATTACGTGATATTAATGCTGAATCAATAGACAAACTAGTAGGCGTATCTGGTATGGTTGTAAGATCATCTGAAGTAAAACCATTAGCACGAAAAATAGGATATAGATGTTCAAATTGTGGCCGAATAACCGAAGCACAGTTAAAAGGATTAGTTTTACGAAAACCACAAAAATGTCATGATTGTTCTGAAAAAGAACTCGAAATGGATCCAAATTCCAGTATTTTTATAGATTTTCAAATGGTCAGACTACAAGAACTTCCAGAAGATCTTCCTGCAGGTCACCTTCCACATTATTTAGAAGTTACTGTAATGGGAGATCTTGTTGATCAATGTAGACCTGGAGATCGAATTTTACTCACAGGAATTGTACGAATTGAACAAGAACAATTCTCTCAGATTAAAACTAGTTTATTTAGATTAAGAATGGAAGGAAATAATATTGAATATATTGGCGGAAGAGCTGGAAAAAATAAAGATGATAGAACACTAGAGAGAATAGCTATTAGTAACGAAGACGAACGACACATTTTTGCTTTAGCAAAAAAACCTAATGCATATGATATATTAGTCTCATCCTATGCTCCTCATATTTATGGTCATGAAGTAATTAAGGAAGTTATTTTGTTACTTATAGTAGGTTCAGTATCTAAGAAATTAGATGACGGATCTACAAGAAGAGGAGATATTAATGTTCTTTTAGTAGGTGATCCTGGGACTGCTAAATCAGAAATGTTAAAATTTGCTGCAAAAATAGCTCCTCGTGGATTATATACATCAGGAAGAGGTTCTACTGCTGCAGGTTTAACGGCTGCTGTGATACGAGATAAGTCCGGCATTATGATGTTAGAAGCTGGTGCAGTCGTATTAGGCGATCAAGGTTTAGTTTGTATAGATGAATTTGATAAAATCAAACCAGAGGATCGGTCTGCATTACATGAAGTAATGGAACAACAAACATGTTCAGTTGCAAAGGGTGGTATAGTAGCTACATTAAATGCAAGAACTTCTATTTTAGCTGCTGCTAATCCACTTTACGGTAAATACGATCCATTTAAAAATATCACAGAAAATGTTAATTTACCAATACCTCTTTTAACAAGATTTGATATTATTTATGTTATAAGAGATATTCCAGAACAAGAAAAGGATAATAGAATCGCAAGTCATATTTTGGAAATACATAGAGATATTGATTATACAAATCAATATGTTCTTGATATTGACTTATATAGTAAATATTTAGCCTATTCTAAACAAATAGAACCAAAATTAACGATAGAAGCGATCGATAAAATAAGAGATTATTATATGAAAATGAGAAACGTTGATTCAGATGGTATGATTACAGTTACTCCAAGACAATTAGAGGGACTAGTACGATTGTCTACGGCTCGTGCAAAATTATTATTGAAAGATGGTGTTGACGCAGAAGATGCTGAACGTGCAATATATTTGATTCAAAGAATGTTAGAAACTGCTGGTGTAGATGTCAATACTGGTAAAGTAGATCTTGGTGTTTTACATGGCAAACCTCAAAGTGAAGTATCAAAATTAAAATTATTTATGGATATTTTCACTTCATTATCTGGACAAGATAAAAATGATGTAGAAGAAAAAAATTTTATACAAGAGCTAATACAAACAGGTAAATTTACTGAAGATGATGCAAAAAATTACTTAAATAAAGCAATGCAAAATGGTCAAATATATGAAAGAAAAGCTGGATATTATTCTAAAGCATAATTTAACATATTATTTATATTAATTTACGTTAAAATTATTTTCATATAAATTATGAATATGTTCTACTTTTTTTCTATCAAGATAATTTCCATCAGACATTTCTGCAAAAGTTTCTAATTCCTCCACATTTGTTATTGTAGGTATTACTATCGAAATGGATTTTTGTGATAAAATAAATTTAATAGCTAATTGTGGAATATTCCATTCATTTTCTTGTGCAATAGGTTTAATATTTTCAATTTTTTTCATAGCTTCTACTATCCATTCCTTTTTTCGATAACTTCTATGATCATTTTTATCAAATATTGTTTTTTCATTAACTTTATTTGTTAATACACCAGATGCATCTGGAACTCTTACCATAATTCCTACACCTGATTTATTATTACTTTCATACAGTTCATTTTTCTCTATAAATTTACGTCCTGGATCTTGTTCCAAAATATTATAAACAGTCTGAAGACAAGTAATATTTCTTTTTTCCATAGCTAATAATCCCTCTTCTTCCCAACCTATGGCAGGACCTAACGCAATACCATGACTTTTAATCTTTTCTTCTATTACTAAATTATCTAATTTTTGAAACAATATGTCATCTTGTATTGTATTTATCTTCGGATTATGAAGACTATATACATCTATATAATTTGTTTGTAACCTAGACATACTTTGTTTAATTGCAAATTGTAGAAATTCTGGATTATGTTTCTGTGGGATCTCATCATGACCCATTTGTAGATTATTATACATATCATATCCCCATTTAGTTGAAAATATCACTTCATTTCTCATATCCTTGAATGTCTGTCCTATTATTTTTTCACTTTTTCCTTTTCCATACATATCTGCTGTTTCGAAAAAATTAATTCCTAAATCATATGCTTTTTTTAACATTCTAATAGCTTCTTCATCTTCAATCTTTTTTCCCCACCAATCTAATCCAATGGTCCATGCACCAAATCCTATCTCGCTAACTTCAATATCACTTTTACCTAATTTCCTATATTTCATGTTACAATCACTTCGTTAATCTCCTTTACTAATTTATTAAATATTGAATCATGTAAAACTGGTTTCATTATATCTTTTTTGTTATTATTAAAAATTTTTTCATTCTTTAAATCTATCCATGATTTACATCCAGACCATTCATCTTTGATATCCATGATTAGAGGTTCATTCAATTTATAGACACGCAATAATAATATACTCATAGGTTTCTTTGGATTATATCTCATCCTCGATTCAATATATTCTTTGGTCCATATATGATAATTTTGTAAATCAATAAGAATTTCCTCATCTGTAATTTCTATAACAGAATGAACTTCTGCAAATAA
Organism: Nitrososphaeraceae archaeon; assembly: GCA_050043595.1. Taxonomy (GTDB): domain Archaea; phylum Thermoproteota; class Nitrososphaeria; order Nitrososphaerales; family Nitrososphaeraceae; genus TH1177. Next base: position 44,219 of record JBNAIF010000269.1, read on the forward strand.
ATTAATAATATTTTTCTTCTTATTAATAGACATATTTTCAAATACTTTTCTGTATTTTTTCTTTATAGAACTTTCTGATTGATGTTCAAATGTAGGATATAATAAAAATTCCTTATGTGGAATTTTAAAACCTTGTTTATATTCCATTATTCCACCTTTTCTTAATAATATTATTTGTTTACCTGCTTCAAGTGTTTTGCATACTATTGCCCATTCTTTTAATGCAATAACATTATTATTGTTATAATCAGCCAAGATTTTTTATCACATTAATAATATCTTTATAGACACAAACTATCATAGGCGTATCTTTTACAACATATTTACTAACTTCAGTTTCTCGTAACTGTATTATTAAATCCTGAAAGTCTTTTAATTCATTTGTTTCAAATGCTAACATAAAATCCTGATCGTCTAAACCAAAAGAATACGATGTATTTAATTTAACATTAGGAAATTTTTTCCCTACTTTAATATGTTCATCCATCATTTTCTTTCTTTTTTCAAATGAAAGTAAATACCAGTCTCTCGATTTTATAAATGGGTAGACAATATTATATTTTAATGGTTTTTTATTGGTCATAAAATTAGGTGTGACATTATTTGAATATGCTGAAGGTCTTGAACAAGATAAATAAATCATTGAATGTTCTATGTATTTTCCTAATATTGTAGTATATATTTTGGAAGTTAAAATCTGAATTTTTTCAATAGAATCAGAAATCATCCATATCATAAAATCTGCATCTGTTCTTAACCCAATATTTGAATATGTTATGATCTTCATTTTTGTATTTGCAACTTCTAATAGCTTTTCAAATTCTTTAGCAGCTTCATCCTTGCCAATTTCATTTAGCCACCTCCACTTGGGATCTACTTTAAAAAATGAAAAACACAGAAATACAATAGATTTTTTGTCTATAACAAAATTATTTTTTTTTATATCTTTATTCAATTTATTTAATTTAAAGCAAATAAATTATATCTAAAACTAAAATATTTTAATTATCTTCATTTAATCCCAACCATCCATATCCTTTAGATTCTAACTCTTCTGATAATTCCTTTCCACCAGATTTAATAATCTTACCTTTTGCCATAACATGAACTTTATCTAATCGTGATAAATATCTAAGAATTCTGGCATAATGTGTTATTACAACAATTCCTGCTCCCGTGTCAATTAACTTATTTATAGAATCTGCTACTGCTTTTACTGCATCAATATCCAAACCAGAATCAGGTTCATCTAATATTGCAATATTTGGTTTTAAAACTAGCATTTGCATAACTTCAGATCGTTTTTTTTCTCCACCAGAAAAACCTTCATTGAGATATCTTCTAAGAAATCCAGGATCTAATCCAACATAATTCAAATTTTTCTTTACATATTCATGAAACTCTCTAACTGTAAGAAATACTTCTCGATCCTTCTGATCCTCCATTAAAGACTTGTTCAAAGTATTATATGCATTTCGTAAAAAATGACTATATCCTACACCAGAAATTTCAATAGGATATTGAAATCCCAAAAATAAACCCATCTTTACTCTTTCATCAACAGATAAATCAAGAATACTTTTTCCTTTTACTAGTATTTCTCCCGAATCTACGGAATATTTGGGATGACCTAATAGAACATTTGCAAAAGTACTTTTACCAGATCCATTAGGACCCATTATAGCATAAACTTGATTTTTTTCGATATCTAAATTTAAACCATCAAGGATTTTTTTTCCATCAATACTAGCATGTAAATCCTTAATTTCCAAAAATGTCATTTTATTGTTATTCATTAAAACATAATATAAGTTATTATAATACCATTTCCCTTACGTTATAAATTTTAAACCAAAAAAATGAAATTTTGTTTATATCTATTCTATTTTCAGAGTTCCTGTCATATACGGATGAACAGTACAGTAATAGGTATATTCACCAACTTCAATATTATCTGTTTCTAAAATTCCAGCTTCTTCACCCATTATTATTCCAGTATCAAAAATTTTTCCAGATGTTGCGTCTGAGGGTCCTTCTCCATTTGTAACAGTATGTGGAACTGGATCTGCGTTCTCAACTTTTATTATACTTCCTTTCTCTACTACAAGTTCCTCTGGATCATAATCCGGATTACCTTGTGTTGCTGAGCCATCTAAAATTGTTAATGTTACATCTGCTTTGGTTGATGAAGGATCTAACTTAGGTTTTTCTTGAATTGGTTCAGATGTTTTTGCAGGTAATTCTTTTCTATATACAGAATTCGTTTCTCCATCTGCTGGTATATGAGGCATAAATAATGTGTATGCAATTACTCCTACTATTGCACCCATACCTAGAATACCCAAAAAAATTATTTTTTCGCTTACTCCCATGTAACTAAACATGAATTTAATTAAGATCCCTATTAATTTTTTGAAAATCTATTGATGTTTTGTAGTATCAAATTTTATAATACTACATATATTATAAAAAGAAAAATGAAAAACTCTAAATGTATATCGTGTAATAATATAATTACATCATTTTGCTACAAATCAATGAAAGAATGGAATTACGATAATAATAGTTATTTATGCAACAAATGTTATTCTAAAAAATTGTTTGAATATTATATGAAAAACTCTAAATAAACATAACTTTAATATAATTTGTAATTTGGATTATTCGGTAGATTTTTAAGACTGAATTGGACAAAAAACTTGATTTACCATTGAATTTATCTATAGATGTTTTAGAGAAAACGGATCAAAAAATTATTATCCAATTTACTGATATTCCAAGACAATATGTAAACGCTATTCGTAGGATAGCTATAAGTGAAGTACCAACTCTAGCTATTGACGATGTTGTAATTTTAGAAAATTCCTCTGTCATGCATGATGAAGCAGTCGCTCACAGACTTGGAATGATTCCACTCAAAACTGACTTGAATCGATTTTTATTATCCAATCGCTGTGATTGTAATAATACATTAGGATGTTCGAAATGTAGAGTTTTATTAAGTTTAGATTCGGAAGCGACTGATAAAACAAAGATTGTTACATCCGGTGATCTTTTCTCAGATGACGAATATGTCGTACCGGTCAGCAAAAATATTCCAATAATTGCTCTTGCACCGGGTCAAAAACTAAAATTTGAAGCATATGCACGTCTTGGAACAGGCAAAAATCATGCAAAATGGCAACCTACTTCTGCTGCAATAGTGGAAGACGTAGAAAAAAAAACTACAGATAATACAGATATCATAAATACTGATGAATCTATCCTGACAATAGAAACTAACGGTTCTCTAACTGCAGAAGAGACAGTAAAAGCTTCAATAAATATAATTAAATCTAAATTAGCCAATTTTTCAGATGTAATTAAATCATTAGATACATAAGAAAATAACTAGGTAGATTTATTTGGGGATTTTTTATTATGGAAAACAATAAGGTCAAAACTATGTTTGCTAATACAATAAAAGATAATATTAAATGGACATTTCGTAATGCATATAAAAGATATAAAACTCCGTTGTGGAAAGCTTTAGAAAAAAAAATTACCAATTCTCGATCAAATTATTCTGAAATTAATATTAGTAAATTAGATAATATAACTAGTAATGATGAAGTAATAATTGTTCCAGGAAAAGTTTTAGGAACAGGAATTATTAATCATAAATTAACTCTTTGTTCATTTTCGATTTCTGTTACAGCTATTAAAAAAATAATTTCTGCTGGAGGAAAAGTTATTACTATAGAAGAATTAGTAAACAAATATCCCAATGGAAATGGTGTTCGTATAATTGGATAAAAATGAAAAAATAGCTAATAATAAAGTGCATAATAGTACAAATAATAAGAGAATTATTATAGATGCAGATAACTGTATAGCTGGAAGAATTTGTTCTCGTGTTTCAAAACTACTATTACAAGGGAATAAAGTTATAATTATTAATTCTGAAAAAGCAATGATATCAGGAAATAAATATAAAATTATTGATGACTATAAAAAAAGATTAGAGGTAGGATCTATTATAAATCCTATTCATGGACCATATCATCCACGTAGACCAGATAAAATATTATCTAAAATGGTAAGAGGAATGATCCCCAGAACAAAACCCAGTGGAACTGTTGCTTTTAAACGATTAAGAGTATATATGGGAATTCCTTCAGAATTTAAAGATACAAAAGAAATAAAAGATTTTAAGGATACAAGAATAACAAAATCGAAATCATATTATACCACCGTTGGGGATGTTGCTAAACAAATAGGATGGAAAGGGGCAGATAATTAAATATGGGAAAGGCAACAATAGTAGATCTTTATCCAGGGCAAAGAAAAACATCTAAAGCTGTAGCTACTATCAGCAAAGGGACAGGAAGAATCAAAATTAATCATATTCCTGCAGAAATAATACAACCTGAAGTATCTAGAGAACTTGTACTGACTCCAATTAATATTATTGGAGATTTACGTAATAAAGTAGATGTAACGGTTAAAGTAGAAGGAGGAGGATTTATGGGACAAGCATTTGCATCCGCAGTAGCAATTTCTAAAGCACTAGTAGGAGAAGGCAAAGGAGGTAGAGATCCAAAAGATCATCCATTAACAAAAAGTGTTAGAAATGAAATACGCAGAAAGATTATAGAATTTGATAGACATCTTTTAGTTGGAGATCCAAGACAAACAGAATCAAAAAAATTTGGCGGTCCTGGAGCAAGAAGAAAAAAGCAAAAATCTTATCGTTAATAAAAAATTATATTTTTTTATCATTTCATTTTTATATGATTTATATCAAAGACAAGTCAAATGACTATAATGTGTATACATGCATATATATCAATGATTAATTAATAATAAAAGTTGACTGATAATAAATATACAATTGTTCGTCTAGTTATAGAAAATGATAAATTTGAAATTCTAACTAAACCTGATCCTGCATTAGATTATAAATTAGGAAAAAAAATGGATATTTCTAAAATTTTAATTTCTGATGAAATTTATACTGATGCTAATAAAGGTACTCGTACATCTTCTGAAAAATTGTTAAAACATTTTAAAACTAAAGACAATTATACAGCCATTCAAAAAATACTTGAATTAGGCGAAATTAATCTTACTACCGATCAGCGTAGACGAATGGTAGAAGAAAAAAGAAAACAAATTATTCAATATATTAATAAAAATTTTGTTGATCCAAGGACACATTTGCCTCATCCTCCAACTAGAATAGAAAATGCCATGGAACAAGTTAGATTGATAATAGATCCATTTAAAAGACCTGAAGAACAAGCTAAAAAAATTATTGACGCTCTAAGAAAAATTTTACCGTTAAAATCAGAACATCTCCAATTAGAAATTATAATTCCTCCACAATATTCTGCTAAATCATATCAAGTATTAAAAAACATAGGAAGTTTGAAGAGTGAGATTTGGCAAAAAGATGGATCTCTGAAAGTAATTTTAGAAATAAATGCGAGTATAAAAGGAATTTTTGTAGACAAGATAAATTCTGTTACAAAGGGTTCAGTACAAATACAAGAACAAAAATAATAAAAATAAATAAATATCTTGTTTCAACTAGGAACTTTAAATTTGAAGAAAAAAGAAATACAAGAACAACAATTATTGTTTTATACTAACAATATTTCTTTGAATATTTTGTATAAGGAGATGTTGTTTTAAAGTATGTTAGATACTAAAAGAAAGTATGTTATACCTGGAGATGTTGTTGCAGAGGGAAATTTCAAACCGTTAATGAACGTCATTAAAAATAAAAATAATTCTCAGTTGATTGCTACAAGGATTGGAATAGCCGAACTTGGTAAAGATGGAATTAAAGTTATACCGTTATCTGGAATTTATATTCCACGAATAAATGATGTTGTAATCGGTAAAGTAGTTGCTAATTCATCCTTATCTTGGGAAATTGATATTAATTCTTGTTTCTCAGCACATTTGCCTGCACAAGATGTATTTGGTAGAGATTTCTCTCCCGCAAAAGACGATATGAAAAAAAGATTAGCTCCTGGTGATATGATTACCGCCAGAATATCTTCTTTTGATCGTTCCCGAGATCCTATGTTAACTATTCAAGAAAGAGATCTAGGAAAGATATCTCGTGGTGAATTCTTGAAAATTTCTTCTACAAGAGTACCTCGTCTTATTGGTAAACGTGGTTCCATGATACAAAATATTGAAAAAGCAACAAAAACAAAAATACTGATAGGTCAAAACGGAATTCTAGTTGTGAGTGGAAATGATCCTGATGGATTGAGTTTATCCTTCGATGCTATTAAAATGATTGAAGAACAAGCTCATACATCAAATTTAACACAACGTGTAAAGAAATTATTGAATATAGAAGATGAACAAATAGACATAGAAAATAACAACAATAATAATCTAGTTTCTAATGGAGATTATAGTAGCAATGAAGAAAATAATAGATAAAATAAATCAAATAAATTTATCATTCAAACTAATAGGAGTTGAATAATTTGGAACATCAAGTAGTTCTAATAGACAAAAATGGAAAAAGAACCGATGGTCGTACTATCAATGATTTGCGTGATATTAACATTAAAGTCGGAGCAGTAAAAAATGCAGATGGATCTGCATCCATAGAATTTGGAAAGAATAAGATTATAGTTGCAGTTTATGGACCACGGGAAGTACACCCCAAACATATGGCACTTCCAGATCGTTGTGTATTGAGATGTAGATATCATATGTCTCCTTTTTCTACTGATACTAGAAAAAATCCAGCGCCGTCAAGGAGAGAAGTAGAAATATCAAAAGTGATGCGTGAAGCACTAGAACCAGCCGTTATATTGGAAGATTATCCAAGAGCAGCTATCGATATTTTCGTAGAAGTATTACAAGCAGATGGTGGTTCTAGATGTGCAGGTATAACAGCTGCATCAGTAGCTTTAGCTGATGCTGGGATAAATATGCGTGATCTAGTATCTGCTTGTGCAGCTGGAAAGGTCAATGAACAAATAGTTCTTGATATTAACGATGTAGAGGATAAAGAAGGATCAGCGGATATGCCTGTAGCATACCTTCCAAATTTGGAACAAGTTACTTTATTGCAACTAGATGGAATATTGACTTCTGAACAATTTAATGATTGTTTTGATAAAGCAATTAGTGGATGTAAGATGATTTATGAAATTCAACGTAAAGCGTTAATGGAAAAATATTTCGGTAATGATTTAACTTCAGAAAATCAAGAAGAAAATCAAGAAAATGGAGTAGACAAATAATGAGCTTATCTAAAAAATCTCCACTGATACTAGAACATTTACGAAAACAACAAATGTTAGATTTATTGACTAAAGGAAAAAGGATAGACGGAAGATCTTTAGAAGAACAAAGGCCACTTGAAATAGAAGTTGATGTAATTAAAAAAGCTGACGGTTCAGCAAGAGTCAAACTAGGAAATTCAGAAGTCATTGCAGGAATCAAGGTTGATACAGGCGAACCGTTTGAAGGATTGGAACATAAAGGAGCATTAATTGTTACTGCAGAAGTATTACCAATAGCTTCTCCATATGTAGAACCAGGTCCACCAGACGAGGATACAATTGAATTAGCTAGAGTAGTAGATAGAGGAATTCGCGAAGCAGAAATGGTAGATCTAGAGAAGTTAGTTTTGATCCCCGGAAAAACAGTATATACTATTTTTGTAGATTGTAGTATTCTTAACGCAGACGGAAATTTATTCGATGCCACTTCTTATGCAGTTGTTTCTGCTTTGAGTAGTTGTAAATTACCTGTATTCAAAATTGAAGATGATAAAGTTATAGATACCGGTAACAAACAAGATCCACCAATAACAACATTACCCATATCAATTACGGCAATAAAAATAGATGATAAAATATTAGTTGATCCATCATTAGAAGAAGAATCATGTATGGAATCAAGGATAACGATAACTACTAATTCTGATAGAAATTATACAGCTATGCAAAAGGGATCAGCAGGGGCATTTACCATCGAACAAATAAAGCATGTTGCAAAATTAGCAAGAATTAAAGGAGAGGATATACGAAAAAAATTAAAGGAGCAGGCAGAAATAGAAAATGGTAAATAGAAAGAAAAAAGGCCAAACAGCATTAAAAGGTCTTGGAATCAAATTTGGGGCAACAGTTAGAAAGAGATATGGTACTGTATATAAAACACTAAAACAGAGAAGAAGGTGCCCATCTTGCGGATCGATTCAATTCGGACGAGTTGCTACTGGAATTTGGTTTTGTAAAAAATGTCAGCATAAGGTTGCTTCAGGTGCTTATGATATAAAAATGTCAGCATAAGGTTGCTTCAGGTGCTTATGATATAAATATTGAAAAAATGCAGAACTAAAATTTACATCTCCTTACCTATATCACAATCTTTGATTATAGATTCAATTTTTTTTGCATTGAAACCAGACATAAAAGATCTGTCTTATAATTCTCAAATTAAAGTAAACATATTTAAGAAAAATAAAAACCATGAAAAAATTTTGATAATTGAAGTAATAGATAAAGATAATGATATTGCTACTATAAGAGCAATAATAAATTCATATTTTAGATTAATACAATCTGCATATAATTCTATAAATTCATTTATCTAACGTTATGATTTTATATACTGTATAATATCTTTCTAATAGATTTGAGTAATGAGAATGAACTGCCTCCTTGGCTAAAAGAACAAATATCACGTCTTCAGCAACTACAACAAAATCTTCAAGCTATTATGATGCAAAAACAACAGGTCGAATTAGAAATAATTGAAACAGACAGAGCACTTGAAGAATTAAAGAAAACCCAAACAACTGATTCCATTTATAAAACTGCAGGACCATTATTAATAAAAACTGACAAAGATAATGTAGAAAAAGAATTGAATGAAAAAAAAGAATTATCCAATACACGAGTAATGGTTTTAGGAAAACAGGAGACCAGAGTAAAAGAAAATCTACAAGAAGTCGAAAACAAAATTAATCAAATGATTAAAGGAGCTCAATCACAATCAACTACAGATAACAATATCAAATCTACTACATAATTTCTTTACAACATCTTCTTTTTAATCGTTATATACAATAATAAGAAAATTAATTTTTATTTGTGCCTCTTCGAATTGTTATAGATGAAAGAGAAAAAAACAGTAAAGTACCTTCTTTTTTAACGGAAAGTGGTATTTATACTGATTTTGCACAACTCAATGTTGGTGATTATATTCTTTCACATGATATAGCAATAGAAAGAAAAACTATCTCTGATCTGATAAGTTCTATTTATGATGGTAGATTATATGTTCAATGTTCTGAATTATTAAAATTTTATTCCAAACCCGTCGTAATCATAGAAGGAAATATTTTAAATACATTTTCTAATGAAAAAGATATTCAAGAAAAAATTTCTATGATTTATGATGCTCTCGCATCTATTACCATATTCTTTCGAATACCAATTATACACACACCTTCTGCAGAACACACATCTAAATTTCTCATTGTTATGCTCAATAAAGCTACGAAACAAGGACTAACTGGTCCATTACTTAAAAAAATAAAAAAAAGTAATCAAATAGAAATACAACAATTATCAATACTTTCATCTTTGCCAGGCATTGGTGATAAACTTGCCATTAAACTATTAAATAAATTTCATACTCCGCTAAAAGCCCTAAATGCATCTACTGCAGAATTAGCTATGATACCTGGATTAGGGAATACAAGAGCAGAAAAAATAAAAAAAATCCTTTCAAATGAATTTAATCACGAAAATACTAATACACAAAATAATAACCAAAAGAAATTATTTTGACTAAAAAATAAATGATGTTATAATAAATTATTTAATGTATCTATGAAGCTTACAAAAAAATTAGAAATAAAATCTATACAAAATATTATACATTTTCTTAATAGACAGAAAACTGGAAGATTAGCTTCTATAGACATTAATGGATATCCACAAATAATTCCAATGAATTTTGTATATATAGAATCTAAAGATCTAATTTATAACAAACAATACCATCAAGATGCAATTTACATGCATTCTTCTCCTTTTGGTGAAAAGTTAGATAATATAAAACGTAACCAGAAAGTAGGATTTGAAGTTGATGAATATATATGTTTTTTACCTTCATATTATTTCCATCCAACAGATGCATCACAAGCAGATACATTATATAAAAGCATAGTTGTCAAAGGAAACGCCTTTGTAGTTTATGATAATAATGAGAAAGCTATTGCACTTAATGCATTAATGAAAAAATATCAAAAAGAAGGAATGTATGAACAACTAAATCCTAAAATGCCTTCAGTTAAAGAAGTTTCTGTAATTAAAGTGGTCCCAAAAGATATGAAAGGTAAGTATAAAATAGGTCAACATTGGTTTCCAAATTTTAGATTACATATTGCACAAAATATTTTACAAAGAGAAAATAAAGAAGATGCTAAAAATATATTAAATATTATGGGAATAGAAATATCTACAACAGGACAGTTAGTAATAAAAAGAGAACCTTTATTATGATATTAAATTTTTAATCCATTATTTCATTTTATATTTATTCTTTAATATTGTCCACATATTTGAAATGCAAACATAATGTATCCTATAATTTTTCCATCATGTCTAACCGGATAAAAATTATTAGTATCTTTTGGCATCATTTCATACTTCAATTTTATTGCCTTCTCTTTAGATAATTGTATTATTTCCAGATTTTCTTTAGGAATTTTATTCCATATATTTAGAAAAATATTTTCTTTTTTTGTGATGTTTTTTGAAAGGATAATCATTGCAATTATTCTAGCAACTTTTTCTCTTTCAACTATGATATTATATGAATAATTATTTTCATCATATTTATCCGTAAATGGATCAGGTGATGTACATGGATCTATCCCTAAATATTTTTGGAGTTCTTTTCTTAATAGATCTGCTAATCCACTCATCATAGCAATGTCTGATAGATCTAATAATCTGATATTATCCGGTTCTGGAGGTTCTAGATTTGAAATAGTTAACATAAATTTCATTTTCTAAAACTATATTTAATTCTTAATTCAAAATGAACTTAATTATTCTCCATAATATAATATAATAAATTACTTTAAAATATATTTAATAAATTTGATCCAATTAGCAATTAATCCTCTTCAAAGTATTTGACTCTTTCTTTTTTAAATTCTCTCGAACTAAATAATATTCTATAATTATCAATATTAATTATTTCAGACATTTCTTTAGCTATCTCTTTAGCAGCTTCTATACTTCTAGTATGTATCATACTAAATAAATTGAATTCCCAATCTGGGTATGTAGGTCTTCGATAACAATGACTTACTTGTGGAAATGATGCTAATTTGTAACCTACGTCATCAATAATTGCTTCTGGGACTTTCCACACAATCATACCATTTGCCTTAAATCCTGCATCACGATGACGTAATATTGCTGCAAATCTTCTAATTATTCCTAATTTTTCATACTCTTTAGCTTTACTGTATAATTTTTGTGTACTAATACCTAGATTTTTAGCCTCTTTCTTGAAAGGTTCTTTAATTATATCAATATCTTTTTGTAACTCTTTAATAAATTGTTTATCTCTTTCAGTAATTTTAATACTTGTTGAATTCAATTCTTTTACTTTGTCTGTAGGTTTCGGTTTATTTCCATCATCATTTATCATATCTAGTTTTACACCAATTTTATACATCTTTAATGTTGGCAGCAATCTGTATTTTTTAACTCCTTCCAATGAAGCCATTTTATCTAAAATTGTTTTAATTTGTTTATCTGGCGGTACTGCTAACGTAAACCACATATTAAATTCATGATTTCTTTCATAATTATGACTAACTCCTGGATTCTTATTTATTTCATTAGCAACTTCATTTATTCTGTGTGATTCTACTGCAAAAGCAATTAATGCACTTTTATATCCTAAACGTCTAGTATCAAAAATAGCATTAATTTGTCTAATTAATCCACTATTTTTTAAAGATATGATTCTTTGAATGATTTCTTCCTCTGTTATATCATGTTTGTTCGCTATTTCCAAGAACGGTCTATCTGTAAGTGGAAAATACCATTGAATTTCATTTAATATTTTTTTATCTAACAAGTCTAGCTGATTTATTTGAACCGATGAAACCAATTTTTGTTGAATAAAGCTTTGATATCTATTAAATATTTATCCATTATAGTATTTTATAGAGAAATAATAATATAAACATCTTAAATTGAAAGTAAAATTTTATCTACACTTAATTTGATCTCGCATTTCTTCCAACAATTAATGTAAAAATAATTTATAATCTATTTCTAAAGTAAATTTATAAAATACTTTCAATCATATTGTATATAGTTGAATTGAAGTAATGAAAACAAAAGATTATTCTGATACTTCCGATGAATCAAACAATTCTATAACTAAACATAGTTATGATGAAAATGATAAAAATACTGATATAAACGAAGAAATATCTTCTAGTTCTGACTCTAAATTTTTCGCTATACGAATTACAGGAGGTCAAGAGAACGTAGTAGCAAATATTTTACAAAATAAAATAAACTCAAAAAAAATACGAATTAGATCTCTACTTATTTTAGAGAATTTTAAAGGATATGTAATTGTTGAGGCCGAAGATTCTAACTTTGCTTATGAAGCATTATATGGTGTTAGACACGTAAGGGGTCAAATAAGAGGAGATCTTCCATTTAGTGATATAGAAAAGTATCTTGTAAAAAAACCTGTTGTAACCGAACTTTCTATTGATGATACTGTTGAAGTAATAGCTGGTCCATTTAAGTCAATGAAAGCTAAAATTACTAGAGTGGATTATGAAAAACAAGAAGCTACTGTAGTTTTGTTAGACTCTCCATATCAAATTCCAGTCACAGTAGATGCAAATTATTTGAAAAAATCAATATAATGATTAATTTTTATATATTTATGAGGAAAGCTTGTAAATAGATTAGAATTTATATTAATGAGTATTCAGACTTTAAACATGAGTGATAAACAATCAATTTCTGCTTTGGTTACTGGAGGAGAAGCAAGTGCAGGACCACCTCTTGGACCAGCATTAGGGCCATTAGGTATTAATGTTTTACAAGTAGTAAATACAATCAATGATAAAACAAAAGATTTTCCTGGAATGAAAGTTCCGGTTAAAGTAGAAGTAGATCCAGAAACAAAGCAATTTACAGTTGAAGTTGGAATTCCACCTACCTCTGCATTGATTGCAAAAGAGGCAGGAATTTCAAAAGGATCTGGAACTTCTGGAAATGAATATGTTGGAAATGTTAATATGGAAAGTGTAGTAAAAATAGCAAAAATGAAAATGGAAGTATCTTACTCGCTTAAATTAAAAAACGTGGTCAAAGAAATAATAGGATCTTGTGTAAGTAGTGGAATTAAAGTAGAAAACAAACCAGCTAAGGAAATATATGCAGATTTAGAAACTGGCAAATACGATCAACTTTTTCAATAAATAATTTATAATAATTTTTGTAATATACATACAGAAAATTAAAATATCCCTATTATCTCAAACTATTAGTATAATTTTAGGTGAATATATGAAATGTCAATTCAACAAGGTTCAGCTGGTGGCGTACCAGTTTTAATAATGAAAGAAGGATCTAGTCAAACAAAAGGACGAGATGCTCAAAAAAACAATATTACGGCAGCAAAATTAGTTTCAGAAATAGTACGTAGTAGTTTAGGTCCACGTGGTATGGATAAAATGTTAGTTGATACTCTTGGTGATGTTACAATTACCAATGATGGAGCAACTATTCTAAAAGAAATCGATGTGCAACACCCTGCTGCAAAAATGATGGTAGAAATTAGTAAAGCTACTGATAATGAAGTTGGAGATGGAACTACTTCCGTAGTAGTTTTAGCTGGAGCTCTTATTGAAAGAGCTGAAGATCTTATAACAAAAGATGTTCATCCGACTATAATTGTTGATGGATACAGAAAAGCTTCAATTAAGGCAATTGATACTTTAAATAAAATTGCTCAAAAGGTAAACGCTAATGATAAAGAAAGTCTAATAAAAATAGCAAAAACTTCTATGCAAACAAAACTGGTATCAAGAGAATCAGATGAATTAGCAGAAATTGTTGTAAAAGCAGTATTGCAAGTATCTGAAGAAGTAAATTCTACTTATAAAGTTGATATAGATGACATAAAAGTTGAGAAAAAGGCTGGAGGTTCTCTTCGTGATACTTCTCTAATTCGAGGTATTGTTTTAGATAAAGAAGTAGTTCATGGAGGAATGCCAAAGAAAATTGATAAAGCAAAAATTGCTTTATTGAATTGTGCATTAGAAATAGAAAAAACTGAATTTGATGCTAAAATAAATATCAGCTCTCCAGACCAGATGAAAAGCTTCTTGGAAGAAGAGAATAATATATTAAAAGATATGGTTAATAAAATAAAAGAAACTGGTGCAAATGTAGTCATTTGTCAAAAAGGTATTGATGATATTGCCCAACATTATTTAGCTAAATCAGATATTTTGACCGTACGTAGAGTAAAAGAAAGTGATATGAATAAATTATCACGTGCAACAGGTACTAGAGTAGTAAATAATATTGATGATCTAACATCAAATGATCTAGGTGGAGCACAATTGGTAGAAGAAAGGAAAGTAGAGACTGATAAGTGGGTTTTTGTTGAAGGATGTAAGCATCCTAAATCAGTAACTATATTGATTAGAGGTGGTTCACAACGTGTAGTAGACGAAGCTGATCGTTCTATTCATGATGCATTAATGGTAACAAAAGATGTTTTAGAGAAACCATATATTGTTGCTGGCGGTGGTGCACCAGAATCATATGTTGCAGGAAGATTACGTGACTGGACCAGTACTTTATCTGGACGTGAACAATTAGCAGCAGAAAAATTTGCTGACGCTTTAGAGGTAATTCCAATTACATTAGCAGAAAATGCAGGTATGGATCCAATTGATACTACTACAGATTTGCGTGCAAAACAAAGCAAGGGTTCAAAATGGATGGGAATTGATGTAAGAAATGCTAAAATTGCTGACATGGCAAAACAAAATGTTTTTGAACCATTAAGTGTAAAAGAACAAATAATAAAATCTGCTACCGAAGTCGCAGCAATGATTCTTAGAATAGATGACGTAATAGCATCAAGTAAATCTGCAGGTGGTCCACCAGGCGGAATGCCAGGCGGAATGCCAGGCGGAATGCCAGACATGTAACAAAGCCTTATTTTTTATTTCTATTATTATTTCTTCAACTTTAATTCTTCTTTTATTACCTCTTTAATCCATTTTCCAGTATACTCTAATGATTGTACTTTTTGCATATATTCATTCCACGGTAAATTTTGTGAATATGCTTTTAACCAAATATCATAAGTTCTCACTAGATCTTTCAAAGCTTTTTCATGATATGCGCAATATTTCCTTGATATTCTTTCATTAGAACAAATTTTACAATTATTGTTATTATCTGTATTCATATATTTTGTCTAATTTTATATACTATATAAAATAAAAGTATTAAAAAAGTATTTATATATAAATTTAAATGATATCTATTTGCAGTTGACATCAAATTCAAAATTAATACTTGTTATTTCTATAATTTATATAATTTTCTTCTTCTCTTTATCATCTGGATTAATTAATGCAATTTTAGAAGGAGAAAATCTTCCAGATAATCTAACTTTTATTCCTTCACGTTCATTTCAAACAATGAGTGAAACTATAATTCTTGTCATAATTTTATCTGTTGGCACAATTGGTACATTTTTATTATATCAATCTGGAAAAGTATTAACGTTAAAGGCACAATATGGTTTCATAATAGGTGGATTTTGTGCAATAGTATTATCTTTAGCCCTAGGTTTTATGGTAATTAATATCAAGATATAGTGTAAATATATTTTTCATTCTTTTGATATTAATATTAATGTAAATTATTTATTAATCAAATCGCTTATAAATTGAGTAGTATATTTATTAATATTGTCTAAGACTGGTTTATTCATAGGACGTTTTCAACCTTTTCATCTAGGTCATTTGGAATCAATTAAATTTGCCTTAGATAAGGTTGATACATTAATAATTGTAATAGGAAGTGCACAAAAAAGTCACGAAAAAAGAAATCCGTTTACTGCTGGCGAAAGAATACAAATGATTAGAAATACATTATATGAGATCAGCACAATTGATTTGCAAAAAATAATATTTATCCCAATTCCTGATAATAATATTCATTTATTATGGACACATAACATAGATATTTTAGTTCCTCAATACGATATCGTTTTTACTAACGATCCGTTTACAATTTTTTTATTTCAAGAAAGACATAAGAATGTCATAAAACCAAAATTATATAATCGGAATATATATTCTGGAACAATGATAAGAAAATTTATGATTGATGACAATGATAAATGGAAAAATCTTGTACACAAAGAAGTATTTTCTTTAATTGATAAAATTAAAGGAGTTGAACGATTACAATTGATTTCTAAACTTCATGAAAACGAATACACAGATCACAAAAAACATTAATTAACTAATTTTAATAAATTCTTATTAATATGAATACAACATTCAATGGTACTAAAGATTTTTCTAGTATTATTAATTCAATTAAAATAGGCGATATTATCGATATTATACTGCAAGACAATGTATGTATCACAGGAAGATATATGCCACGATATGAATCTAGTACAAAAGATCATATCGTAATTAAGTTAAAAAGTGGTTATAATATAGGATTAAATACAAAAAACATTCGATCTATTAAAATTTCTTCAGAAAACAATATTAAAAATAATAAATCTATAAAAGAACAAAAAAAAAATAATGATCTGCTCAAAACAAATATCCAATCAAAGCAAAATAACACATTACCTAAAATTCTTTTGCTTAGTACAGGTGGAACAATTGCGAGCAAAATTGATTATAGGACAGGAGGAGTCAAATCGCTTTTATCTGCAAGTGATATATATTCTTCTATTCCTGAATTAATAAAATATGCTTATATTGATACAGAAGTTTTAATTAATGAGTATTCAGAAAATATAGAACCAATTCATTGGACATTAATAGCTAATAAGGTTGCAGAAAAATGCAGATCAGAAAAATATCAAGGAATAATAATCTCTCACGGAACAGATACAATGAGTTATACAGCTGCAGCATTAAGTTTCGCCTTACAAAAACTTTCTATTCCTGTGGTTTTAGTTGGTGCACAACGTTCTTCTGATAGACCATCTTCTGATGCTTCATCCAATCTTATAGGAGCTATTAGATTTATAACTAATTTTGAATATTCTGGAGTATATGTAGCTATGCATAATAGTACTTCTGATGATATAATAGCTTGTCATATAGGAACTAGAGTTAGAAAAAATCATACTAGTAAAAGAAATGCTTTTGAATCTATTGGTATTGATCCAATAGCTATTGTAAAAAATGACAGAATTGAAATTTCAAGATATATATCAACTTTAAATTTACACAAAAAGAATACAAATCATTCAAATGTTGAAGCTATATCTAAATTTGATAATAACGTATTTTTACTAAAATTTTTTCCTGGTTTTCACCCAAAAATTATTGATACTATTTATAATCAGGGATATAAGATTATTATAATAGAAGGCACTGGTTTAGGTCATATTAATAAAAATTGTATTTCTTCAATAAAAAATGTTATTGATAATGGAATTCTGGTATTCATGACATCTCAATGTATTTGGGGTAGAACTAATTTATCAGTATATGATAATGGTAGAGATTTGAGAGATATAGGCATTATTCCTTTATATAATATGCTTTCTGAAACAGCTGTAGTAAAAGCTATGTGGCTTTTAGCAAATAACAATAACAACAACAATGATGATGAAAATACTACTCTTCATGACTATATCAAACTGAAAATGAAAGAAAATTTAGCAAATGAAATATTACATTTTTCATTAATACAATAATCCTAAACGTATACATATCTTTGTATTGATAAACAGAATCATCAGGTGAAGTAATCTGGAAAATAATCATAAAGAAATTCATGTTAAAGTAGGATTTGAGATTCATCAACAATTATCTACTAAACATAAATTATTTTGTAATTGTATCTGTCAGGAAGAAAAACATTATGACTTTTCTTTTCAAAGGAAATTACGTCCAACACAAAGTGAACTCGGAGAATATGATCAAGCTACTATATTTGAATATAAAAAAATGCAGAATATAAAATATTATTCATCTTATCCCTCAAGTTGTCTTGTTGAGGCAGATGAAGAACCTCCACATAATATAAACAAGGAAGCAATAGAAACAGCCCTGATAATATCTCTAGCACTTCATTCGAAAATTGTAGATGAAATCCATGTTATGAGAAAGATCGTTATTGATGGTTCTAATACAAGTGGTTTTCAGAGAACAATGTTGATTTCTTTTGGAGGTTATATCGAAGTACATAATAAAAAAATTAAAGTACAAAGTATATGTTTGGAAGAAGATTCTAGTAAACTAATATCAAATAAAGAATCAAATAAGGAATATGGCTTAGACCGTTTAGGAATACCATTAATAGAAATTGCACTAGAACCAGTATCATCTACACCAGAAGAAATTGTTCAAGTTACGCATACTTTAGGAAGACTTTTACGAGCTAGTAAAAGAGTTACAAGAGGTCTAGGAAGCATCAGACAAGATGTAAATATATCTATTAACAATAGTAATGGAATAGTAGAAGTTAAAGGAGTACAACAACTAGATCAATTGACCAAAATAATTGATTATGAAATAAAAAGACAACACGCATTATTATTACTATCAGAAAAATTCAAACAGACACATAATAAAATAAATGAAAGAGATTTACTAGTTGATAAAAATATACAAGATATAACTCAAATCTTGAAAAGTTGTAATTCTAGTTTAGTAAAAAAGATTTTAGATAACGATAAAAATGTGTTCAATGCAATAAAAATCAAAAATTTCAAAGGTTATTTTAAATATGAACCATATAAAGACATTCGATTAGGAAAAGAATTAGGCCAATTGGTACGGTTTTACGGTTTCGGTGGTCTCTTTCATTCAGATGAATTACCAAATTATGGTATAACTAATTCTGAAATTAATAAGATTAATCAATTATTGGAAATTAAAGATAATGATGCATTTATAATTCTAGGAGGTTCTAGGAACAAAATATCTGTTGCGATAGATGCACTATACAAACGATTATCATACGTTAAAGTTGGTGTACCATCAGAAACAAGATCAGCAACTATAGATGGAAAAACCATCTACAGCAGACCTAAACCTGGTGCATCACGTATGTATCCAGAAACTGATATTCCACCTTTTAAAGTAACTAAACAGATACTAGAAAAATTAAATCAACAAGTACCTAAACCATGGAATGAAATTATAAATACAATTTCAAAAAAATATAATCTAAACAAGAAACTAGCTGAATCTATTTTTGATTCAGTCTATTTTGATATATTTGAAAAGTTGACACAATTGACTACCAATATTTCATCCACTTTTATTGCATCTAAATTAGTAGAAGATATCGTAAGTCTTGAGAGACAAGGATATGATCCAAAAGTTTTAACTGATGACATTATTTTAGATATATTTACAAAACTAGATTCTAATAATATAGCTAAAGAATCAATTTATTTAATATTCGAAAAACTAATGAAAAAAGAAGCAAAAAATGTTCAGGAGAGTATTCATTTACTTGGAATACGATCTCTTTCTGATACCGAATTAAATAATATTATTGATAAAATTTTAAATGATAACAAGTCAATAATAGAAGAAAAAAGAGAAAAAGCGTTAAATACGTTAATGGGAAAAAGTATGTCTATTCTTAGAGGAAAAGTACATGGAGAAAAGATAAACTCCATAATTAAACAAAAATTAAATCGATTCCTTTCACAATAATTGTATATGACATCACGAATATTTCATAAATATATTAATAATCAAATTACAATTATTCTTCGTAGCTCAAAGGTTTATCTATGTTTTATATTTGATGTTATTTAGTAGTTTATCAAAGGGATAATCTATATGATGAAATATAAAATACATGATTCAACAAAATTATATTTTACAAAGTTACTTAAATTCTATGAAAATTCTATAGAAAATGTTGTAAGAATTACCAAAGTTTTTAGTATTGCTAATGTTATACATTCTGGAAAATTTTATGATGATATAAAATCTGAACCTTACATTAATCATCCTTTACGTGTTGCTCTAATATTAGCAGGAGAATTAAATATTACCAATATTGATCTTATATGTACTGCAATTTTGCATGATATCTATGAAAAAAAATATAGCAATTCTTCTTTTGATGAAAAACATTTAAAACAAAATATAAACAAAAATATTTATGATATAATATCAAAATTTCCAAATTATAAGATTGAGGTTAACTATAATGATAGTCATAATGATGGTAGTAATAACAAGATCGATGAATCTATAATAAAATTTCAAAATTTAATGTCTAAAACTCCTAAAGAAATAAAATATCTAATATTATCAGATCGATTAGATACTGTAAGAATTTTGAAAAAAAGTAAACGCAAAGATAAGATTCAAAGATATAAAAATGAAACTCAAAAATATTTTGTTCCTCTTGCTGACAAAACCGATGATAAATTTGTTTTTAAATTGTCTGTGGCATTATATGAACTAAAATAAGCAATTTATAGTATATCATATTATAAATTACTAGTTGTCATAAATAATATCTATAATGCAAAGTGTATTTTAAACACATTTTCCGTTTTTATGATTTTTCCAATGTATAATACATCCAACTAATCGATGATTTGTGCAACCACACAAAATACATTTCTTTATTTTCTGGTCATCATGCATTCTAGTAAATATTAGAACATAATAATTATTATTTCTTTATATCTTGATCTGAATTTCCTTCTATAGTAACAATATAGTATTTCTTTTTATCTTTAATCGTATATTTACATCCTACTATTTTGCTAGCAATGTATAAATTAGTGATCAAATGTTGGGTAACTTTTTTAATACAATATCTTGATTTTCCTTTTGCTAAGCTAGCCGGAATTACTAACATATCTGCTAGATAATAATCAATTGATACATTATTTGATAAATAATTTTCTAAAAATTTTTCGGTAGCTTTAATACCTATATTCATTATTGAATTTTTTTTATCATTTATTGCATCTCCTCCTATAAACGGTCCACATTCTGATTGTGTAAATACTAAAATAGAAAATCCCGAGGAAGTAGATCTTTCGCATGAAACTTGATAATTGTTACACTGTATTCCATTTTTTTCTAATTGTAGTAATCCAGATAAGATTTGTTTATAGATTATTTTTTTTGGTATATTCGAAGCTACTCCAATTATCCTTGGTTCAATCTTTCTTCTTTTATTAATCAAATCTATTATTCCAATATTTTCGCATGGAAATATTTTAGTATGTACAATACCATTTCCTATAGGATAATATCCTCTTCTTAAAACTTTGATCTCTGAATTTATTCCAATAATTCTATAGATCTTTGCAACTACATAACGTATATAATCTATAGTAGGACTATATGGAACATCTGTACCTCCTATTATTTTTATACTGACATATTTTTTCGCTATTGATATGGTTGGAATTATTGTTTGTAATATCAAAGGAATACTACCAGCTGATCCAATGTTGATCTTTAAATCATTAAAATATGATTTTTCACCAATTTTTTTACTAGGTCTAAATACTATGGACTCTGATCCAACATAAAGATTTTCTACCTTTGCATTAAAAATATCTGCTAATGTTTTTACAACGTAGAAATGTTGTGGACGTATTCCTGGTTTCGATCGTTTTGATCTAATGTTATATATTTTTACAGGTTTTTGTAGAACTGCTGATAAAGCAACTGAAGTTCTAAGTATTTGTCCTCCACCTTCCCCATAATTACCGTTTATCTTTAACAATTACTAAAAACTAAAAAAATAATAGATAATAAAATAATATCTTGTTAATTGTTTGTTGACTAATTTTAGTATTAATTTTAAGTAAAAGGATTAATAGATGATTATTATAATAATTCTTATGCCTACTGCATATGTTCTAATAAATTGTGATTTAGGTTCAGAAGAAAATATTGTTGCAGAGCTTAAAAAATTACCTGAAGCTGATGAAGTATACGGAGTTTTTGGCGTTTATGATATTATTGTCAAAATACGCGCTGATACCACAGATAAGCTTAGAGAAGTTATAACTTGGAATGTAAGACGAATAGACAAGGTACGATCTACTTTGACCATGATGGTAATAGAATAATAAAAAAATAAAGCTATCCTACAAAATAGAATATTATATTTAACCATCCTAATAAATAAAATGTATTATTAATATAATTTTTTCAAGTAATTAATAATTTCAATAACATTATCTTCATCATTGAAAAAATGCGGTGAAGCTCTAACAATTTTTTTCTCATTTTCTCCAGAATTTCTTTCAGCCATTATTATATTATTTTTTTGTAATTTCTTTACGAGATCTTTAGAAGTAATTTTTTTTGATGAAAAAGGAATAATAGGTGTTCTCAGAGAAGATTTCTGTACACCATATATTTTAATATGAGGTATTTCTCCAAGTTTAGTTCTTAACAAAGATGAAATATTCTGATTTTTTTTAGAGATCTTTTCGATTCCAATTTTTAGAATATTTTCCGCGGCTGATTCCAAACCAACCACACCAAGATAATTCCTAAATCCAGTTTCAAATCTTCCTGGAGCTTTAATAAATTGTATTATTCCGTTAGATGATATTCTTGCTGACTCATTGCCGATGTCATTTGGTGCTAACATTTTTACTGATTTTTTACTACAATAAAGTATTCCAATACCCAGTGGTCCACATATCCATTTAAATGCAGGGAATGCCATAAAATCACATCTAATTTTTTTTACATCTATTTTTATAGAACCAACAGTTTGAGCAGCATCAATACAATACATAATATTATATCTTTTTGCAATATCTCCAACTTCATTAACTGGCATTATAGAACCATTATTGTATAGAGCATGACTCAATGTTATCAATCTAGTTTTTTCTTCTTTTGCAAATTTTTCTAATTCTTTCAAATCAAAATATCCATTTTTATCAGTTTCTAAATTTTTTATTTCTAATTTTTTTCTTTTTGCAATACTAATCCATGGAAAATAATTAGCATAATGTTCTTGTTTTCCACCTCTTAAAATAATTTTATCATTATGATACCATTTTATCCAATTGGCTATACAATTTAGTCCATGTGTAGTACTTTGAGTAAATATTACTTCATCTGGATCACAGTTGATCAACTTTGAAATTTTCATCCTGGTATTTCTCATTACTTTTTTTATATATCTTAAAATAGTATCAGAATCTGGTCCTTCTTCTGAATACTTTATCAAAAAATTGTTTATTGATTTTATTGCTGTAGACGATACCGGTCCAATAGATCCATTATTCATATAATTTTTTTCTTTAATAATTGGAAATTCTTCTCTAATTTTTTCTTCCAGTTTTCTATACATTATTTTTATATATATAATTTGGTTAAATACATAAATTGATTGATATTTTTGATAATCTATTCGATGTTAATAATTTGAATACTTTGTTATTTCATAATCCATATGCAAAATTGTATTTTACTTCTTTAGCTATTCTGCATTTTAATAAAACAATATATATCGATCTAGATACAACTTTTACAGCATTCTGTAAAACTAATTTGAAATTATTTCCAGATCTACAAGATAAAAAATTTACATTATATACATTAGATGAAGATGAATTAGAATACAAAATGTATAGTATAGTTAGTAATATTCCATCTAATAATTTAGTTATTATAGATTCTATAAATAGTCTATATTATTTATCTTATAAAAATCTAGATACTACTATTAATTTATTTAAAGAAATAACATATACACAAAACACAATTTCAAATTTTTTAATGCTTCTCTTATCATATTGTAAATCTTTTTCAATTCCTATTCTTGTTACATGCATGTTAAAACATAGACAAAAAATGAATAATCATGAAACATGGATCAAAAAACCAGTTAATCATAGATTTTTTGAAAAAAAAAGCAAAACTATATTTTATATAGATATTTATTCTTCCAAATTAATTTTGGAAATATTATCACATAATTCTATTCCACATCAAACTTTAATATTGAAAGATATCATTTTGGATTATTTACAGTAATTTTGTATGATATATCAAATTTCATTAGAAAAAACTTTTTTAAAGTTTATAATTTAGTTTAATTAACTTTGACATAACAATTGTCTATAACTTATTCCTTTTTTATAATTTCTAGCATAGTATTATTACTTTTCTCTTTATTTTCTTTATTATTAAATTCACATTTTTTTAATATAGTCCAAGCCACAAATCAATCAATTTTAAATATCTATATTTCAAATAAAACTATTATTCCTGAAAATAAGCAAACTATTAATGTAAAATTTAATAATATATCTAACCAACAAGATTATATGAATATGACTACAATTAATGGAAAAATAATATATTTATCTAATGTGGCACAAGTTTTTACTGGCAATATAACCAATAATGGAGAATATTCTTATTCTTGGATTATTGATCCACGCATACAAGATTCAGGAATAGTATTGGTCGAAGTTGACCTTTTGTTAAACAATTCAAAAATACAATCAAATACCACATCATTCAATATTGTTAATATCAATCGATAAAGTATTGAAAATGATCTCAATTTAATTAGTATATTTTTATATACGTTCTCTTAAATAATAATATTATTCTATCAATAATGTTGTTTATATCTTACATACTTTATAATTTAGTAAATATTATTATTCAATAGATTGGTAATCTATAAATAATTTTTATTTACAATACTAGCTTATTAAAATGGTTTCTTATGCATATTTTCGATATTCTGATCTTTCAATTAGAGAGGAAGAAGTTATTTATTCATTGTTACGTAATAATTTTTTTGTTAAGGAAGAAGAAGTAAAAATAGATGAAGTTCTGCCAACATATTTTGATATCAATCAAAAATATCCTAATACGTTAATAGAAATTACCTTTCCAATACCATATCATGATTCTTTTTTCCAATTTTTTACATATGAAAGATGGAATTTACTAAAAAAAGTAATAAAAGAAATTAAAGTAAGAAGAGGAGAAAAAAGGGAAGTTCTAACATTATTTCGATTTAATGGATTTTCTAATAATTTAAATTCTAATTTAATATTCTATATATTAAACAGTTCAAACAGGCATTTTGAAATGGCATTAGAAAAAATTGAGTATATTATAGATCTATTACCCAATCAAGTTGGTATTTTACCCAATAATGTTTTTGAACTATACTATTTATATAAAGAATCTTTGTATAAGTGGTTCCCATTTTTAATAAAAACAGGTAATGCTACTGAAACTATCAATATTTATTATTTTGAAAATGGTGATTGGCAACTAAAGAAAAGAAAATAACATTTTAATAAACAATCAATTTAATTTATCCTATCTTTATCATGTCTTTGTCTTAGTGCGGGGGTCGCCTAGCCTGGTATGGCGTGGGATTGCTAATCCCATGTTCGTAAGAACTCGTGGGTTCAAATCCCACTCCCCGCGTTTTTCTCGTGGAGTCATACAAAATTAAAGATCTATTTGTATCGACAATTTTAGTGATTTGAGATTATTATTAAATATGTACTATTTAGTGAATTGTCTGGTGAGTGAATAACATATGTGATGTGAAGAAAGACATATAGCGCACAATTAATTGAAAAATCATACAGAAGCAATTTTGTTCATGGATTTACGTAAGTTTCATTACAATTTATTATGTAGATCAGAAATGAAAGAAATTTGCGCAGAAATTCTTGCAGGAAGAACTAAACCAGCAAGCGCACAACATTATTTATTGAACAAACTCGATCGGATGGTTTCTCAATACCAAAAAATGGCAAAATTATGTAGATATCTTTTAAAAATTAATTATAACAATGTAATCGAGTATTTTATATTGTTGATATAATTTTTAATAATATATTC
>JBNAIF010000270.1:0-4457 GCA_050043595.1 Nitrososphaeraceae archaeon
GTTCAACAAGAAATAGACCAAGAAGCAGACCAAGTAGCAACAGGTACTGACGACGTTCAACAAGAAATAGACCAAAAAGCAGACCAAGTAGCAATTGGAGAGGATGTTCAACAAGAAATTGACCAAACAGCTTCTCAAATAGCCGGAACAATAGATGATAAAGAAAGTGACTATTCACCAGATGTAAAACAAGTTATTGACCAAATTGCTGAGCAGACCGCTGTAGGCGGAGGTGACGTTAGTCAAACTATTAACCAAATAGCCCAACAAATCACTCAAGATCCCACTGGAGACTTATCAAAATCTCTAGCTGGTTTAGCTGAACTTTATTCAGGGGGTAATAGTGACGAAGTCAATCAAGCAATCAGCCAAATAGGAAATCAAATAGCCATAGGAGACAATATAAATCAAGTTATAAATCAAATTGCACAACAAACAGTCAATAATGTGTATAAAAATAAAATAAATGTCGAGATTAAAGAAGGTGACACAATAAAGAAAACAATTAAAAAAGTAACCGTTAAAAAAGGTGATAAATGTCCAACTCAATCTGATTCAATACAATTAAAAGGTAAAATTATACCAAAAGGAGTTATTATACTAGCTGATTATGATCCGTGTAAATTAAAGGACGGAAGTGCGACATTAAATATCCCAAATAAATCCAATCTGAAGTTTACTGTATTGTATCTAGATAAGAACGGAAATGATCACAAGGGAGCTATAATAGATCTAGATAAAATTCAGAATTTAGGAACTAAAAACGGATTATACAAAGTTGATTTAGACAAATCCATGAAAGGCGAAGATCCAGTAACTGGAAAAACTGTAAAAATTACTAAAATCAATGGATTGGCATTGTACAACAGTGGCAAAAACTCTATTGATTTTAATCCTGGAAACGGTCTGGCATTAACATCAGTACTACGTGACTAATTTTTCATTTTTTTATTTTTTTTAACATTATATTTCATATGAAAATGATTTAAACTTCATAATATGAAAATTAACAATATATCAAATCTTACTATTTTACAATTATCTTCTGAAATTTATAATAACAATATCTCAATATCTGACCTAGTTACCTATTATTTTAAACAAATAAAACAAAAAAACAAAAAATTGAATGCATTCATAACTTTAACTGAAAATAATGCATATGATCGAGCTAAAATACTCGAAAAAAATATCTCAAAAAACAAATCATTATCTCCATTATATGGAATACCGTTCTCAATAAAGGATATAATATATGCACAAAATGTATTATGTACAGCCGGTACTGGTAAATTATTTAATATACTTCCATCTAAGGATTCTGATGTCGTAAAAAAATTAAAAAAAACTGGAGGTATTTTATTAGGAACTAATACATTAAATAAATTTGCTTCTGGTATTACTGGAACTAATTCCATTTGTGGAAATTCAAAAAATCCTAGGGATATAAATAGAATATCTGGAGGATCTAGTGGAGGTTCTGCAGTAGCAGTTGCTTCAGGAATGATACCGTTTTCCATAGGAACTGATACTGGTGGATCAATCCGGGTTCCTGCATCTCTATGTGGTGTATCTGGATTTAAACCAACATATGGATTAATTAATAATACCGGCGTAATAGATTTGTCACCTTCGCTAGATCATGTAGGAATAATAACTAAAACTGTTTCTGATATATTGTTAATATTAAAACAAATAGTTAATGGTCACAAAAATAAAATATTGAATAATAAAATTTCTAAAAAGCAAAATTCTCTCGTTGTTGGTATTCCAATAAATTATTTCTTGTATCTTGAATCCGATGTCGAAAATGTAATATTTGATACTATTAATTATATCAAAAATCATGGAATTGATGTAGTTAATGTAAATATCGGTAATCATAGAAAAATAAATTCTGCTTGGTCTGTTATAAGATTTGTAGAATCTTCTTATGTACATATGAAAATTTTAGATAATAATTATAACAAATACGGTAATGATCTTAAAAAAATGATCGAAAAAGGAAAAAAGATATCTGGAATTGATTATGTTAGATCTATTTGTTTTCGTGACAAAATTAAAATCGAATTTTTGAAATTATTTAAACAAATAAATTTTTTAATTCTTCCTACTACAATTATTTCTGCACCACATTTTAATGAAAAATATATTTTAATACGAAAGAAGAAATTTACAGTACGTGAAGCATTATTAAGAAATAATATCTTGTTTAACTTAATTGGTTTTCCATCTTTGAGCATTCCTATTGGCATCACTAAGAAAAATTTGCCAGTAGGTTTACAAATTGTTGGTAAACCATATGATGATTATAATGTTCTTAATTTTGGAAATTTATGTCAACTATATTCAAAGAAATTAAAGTCTAACAAACTTTAATTATATTCTGTTGATTTTTTTGATCTTTTTTACTACATATGTTTTTTCAATTTTTTATTGTCTGTCATTCCTTAGAGTATATTATATGACTTGTTTTATCAATTGATGCCTAGATTAAAAGTATCATTATGCTGATAATTGGACTCATGTAATCAAGAATAGAAAATTGATTATAAAGATTGAATCAGGTACTATCTAGCAAAAATATTTCAAATTTACAAGGAATAGAAATTATGTAAAATAGAACGTTCAGTTTAGTATCAACAAGATCCGTCTTATCTTCGTAAAATGCATGAACTTTAGAAAAGGAATCGAGTTAATAAACGAACAATTTATTTTATCATTTTCTAATTTCTGTGTGGGAGATTAAATATCTCTAGTTTTTAAATGGAAACTAGTGTCAACAATGGTAAAACATTTGATAAAGAACTATAAATCTAAGTAAACATGGATTAATATTGATCTGATGGCCACATTAGCGTGCATGTAATAAAAACTTAATTTTATTACCGAAATAAACAATAAAATACTTTGGTTTATATAAATATGTTATGGTCTATGAGATTGAATATAATGATCCATATCAAAAATTTGTAGACACAATAAAGTCTTCATATTCTCTAAAAATGTATGACACCATGATTGCTAGATATTTTGAATTTAAAAATGTAAATAAAGAAACTTGTAATTTGTTATTACAAAAAGATAAAAAAATGATTGAATCAGATATCGCTTCTTTTTTGGTAAATTTGAGAAAAGAACAAAAAAAGGGATATTCTGCAACAAAAAACTACTATAATGCAATCAAGCATTTTTACCATGTTAATTATGATGATGAATTAAAATGGTCACGTATAACCATGTATCTTGGTGACGATGACAGTGAAGACGAAGAGACGAATGAAGAAGATAGACCTTATACGATGGAAGAGATAAGAATGTTATATGTTGCTGCTCAAGACATTAGAGCCAAATTCATTATTCCTTTGTTGACATCGACTGGAATGAGGTCCGGTGGACTAGTATCTTTGAAGGTATGTGACCTAACACCAATTGATGAATATTCTATATATCAAATTAAAGTTTATGCAAGATCAAAGAAAAGTAGTTACATCACTTTTTGTAGTCCAGAAGCAAGAATTGAAATTGATAGATATCTAAATTATAGAAAAAACAATGGAGAAAAAATAACTCCAAAATCGCCATTATTAAGAGATACTTTTAACGCAGGAAATATTCAAGCAAACAATCCAAGACATATGCACTATGATAGTGTTTTCAAGATTCTAAAAGTTGTATTGACAAGAGATGCAACAATGAGAGGAGATGGAAGAGACCAAGAAAAAAACGGTAATAGATATGAAACAAAGACTGCTCATGGTTTTCGCAAATTCTTTATTACCATTGCCAACATGAACGGCGTGCATCCAGATACGGTTAGATTATTAGTAGGACAAAAACCTCCAGGTGTACAATCTGCATATTTCAAACCAACTCCAGAAAATTTACTAGAAGGTACAGAACAGGTGAAAGGCTACAAAAACATCATAGATTCAGTAACAATAAATGAAGAAAATAAATTAAGAAATGAAAATCTTATTTTAAAGAAGAAAAGTAAAGATCAAGCCTATATAATAAATGGTAAACTGATGGAAAAGGAAAGACAAATTGAAGGACTGCAACAGTCAATAGAAAAAATACTTGATACTTTGAGTGGTTTAACTGATGGAAAAGAAAAAGATGTAAAACGGAAACTGGCTAAAGACCTAATAGATAAAGGAATGTATGTGTCTAAATAATTATTCTCTATTTTTTGGTTATAACTAAAATAATTTTATAACAATGGTTGTTCAAATATTACCATTATCCTTGGAACAATATTTCTATACAACCACTGTTGTATATGGTAGAGATGTTAGTATTTCTATTACGTCAATATTATTTTTATAGATTATATCAAAATGTTCTGGTATTTTTTTTGAAAATAAGAACAGTAATAGTTGTTGTTTTTATGTCTGTCTGCATACCTAACCAATAATAAAAGTGTAACAACCATTACTAACACCACACGAAGATCA
>JBNAIF010000271.1:0-7270 GCA_050043595.1 Nitrososphaeraceae archaeon
GGGAAAAGTATTATTCCTCTTTTTTCATTAAAAACTATTATGAGCTCTACTTTTTTTACCATTTTCCTTTGATAAACACCTCTAGAAATTAAACTTCTAAATTGTAGAGCAAAATCGGAATCGATTAATTCGTGCTTAACACGTCTTGGTATTATAGTATTTTCTCCATGTACCAAATAAATGATTATTCCTTTTTTAGAAATCATAGAAATTCCTAATTTGAATGCTTCAGGAGGAACCTGAGATGAGATTATCTTGACATATTCTTCTGCTTCTGATATGATAGATTTCCATTCTTCATTATTTACATAAGAACCATCTATAAACTCACAATTATGAGGGTCGCCTATTCTTCTTAAAAATTTTATTGGTAGATGTTCTATTGTGTGGTGTTCGAAGTATTCCATATTCTGTCTGAGAAAAGAAAATGAGTTTAACTGAACTAATATTATTTTTCCGTATGGAGTTACCGATAAAATCTATCTTTATTTTTCTTTACTAATCCTCCATTAATTAATCGTTCGAATTGTCTATGTGACTCTTGAAAAGTCATATTAAGCTCTTTTGCAATATCATTTTGCTTATACATTCTTTTATTAAGTTTGAGCAAGGTGGAATATCGTAACTCATTAACTAGTTCCCAAAATATCTCACTATCAGATGTTCCTTTTCTATCTTCGCTAAAACTTTGGAGTTGTTCTCGCGAATAGTATTCTCTTAATACTTTGTTAAATGCAGTTTAAATAAATTTATTAGAGAAATTAATTCTAGCATCATCTTTTCCTTTTGCAAATGCTCAGGAATATTATGATGATAAATACTATTATCAAGATTATAATAAAAAAGATAATTATTTTTTTGAAAATAATAATGCACCAGATTACATAGATAAAAACGGTAAACAATATTATTATCATTATCCAGAAAAAGACAAAGAATTCAGCAAACTAGTACAAGAGTGTGAAGAATGCTTTTTACAAAAATTATACTACCAACTATCAGATAAACAACGATATTTCTTTTTTGATGCTATTGAATATGAATTTGGTTCTTTAGAAAAATTATGTACTTTGATTGTTGATGAAAAGATATCTGAACAAGAACTATAAGACATTCTAAGACATATACTAGTACAATTATTTGACAAAGTAGAATATTATAATAACGATAAAATCGATTCTTATTTTTACAATGAATATGATGACAAATATGGTAAAGAATATTATGTTGATGATGATTCGTACAAATTAATTCCCTCTCAAATAAATAAAATAATCGATAATATTATTGAATGTTTATTTTCAAATCCAATAATATATGTGGTGTGGGAAGATGACATCATCTGCAATGAAGATATCTTCTTTTCAGTAAGCACAGACAACGGCCAGACATTTACCACGCCTGATAATATCAGCAATACTACAGGACTTTCTTTTAACCACCAAATAGTAGTAAAATAAAATATATGACAATAATAAAAAATAATGGTAACAAAATCTTATTATTTACACTATTTCCTTTTCCATTTCATTTTTTTTCAAAATAATAAAAATATATTCAATTATGTTTTTTTTAGAAGAAATGATACAAGCAAAAAATCATGACAAATATTTAGAATCAAAACAATAATAATTCTATAAAAACAATTATTTTAAAACAATATATTCAATTTTACACCAATTTTGTTTATGCTGTATTTGTTACTTCTTGTTTATATTATTTAACATGTTTGACAAGTAGTATTCTTTGATGTTTATATTTGTCTGTTTTCTATAGATAGAATATAGTTGTCTGTGAAATCAACCGTTAAAGACAAACTGTAGAAAGCTAAATGTATCATAAACAATAAATATTTTTAACATGACGAATTAGTTAGTATAATATCAAAGTAAAAATGGAATTTGTCTAAATTTATCTTATTTTTAGAATTATACTAAAAACTAGATATGTCAAAACTCTTTTATATTTAATCAAGGTTTATCTTACCATGGAGGAACGTAACAAACCTGAAAAACTACCTGAAAAAATGAAGGTCAAGATTAGAGTTACAGATACTTCAGGTGAAAGGGAATTTTACTCTACAGAACAAGCAGTAGATCGTATGGCAGTAATGAAAATATCAGAATCAGCTGGAATTCCTGTAAATACAGTTGAATTAGGTTTTCCGCTATGTATAACCAGAATATTATGTTCTATTACCAGCACTACAAGCGGTTCATCAAAAATATATGATTCAAATATATGTTGTAAGTAATTTGTTTAAACAGATTAAATCAAGTTCAAGAAAAATTTTTAATAAATTTATAAAGATAGATATTGACAACTAATTTTGAAGACAGATTAAAAAATATGGTGAAGAGTTCTCTAATCCCTATAGATACACTAAATTATTTAAATATAAAATATTTTAATACTGCTTTTAGCAATCTGAAAAAACGTGAAGGTGAATTATATGATATAGCAGAAATATTTCATGAAAATACTAAAATTAGGAGATATATGGCTCCTGAGCTTATATTTTCTGGTAGCTTATTCGATGAGACACATATTATAGAAAGTATATCAAGAATGGAAAGAAAAATACCAACCTTCAGAAGTGTTTTATTACCAAAACCAAAATCAATCAGAAAATCACTTTCTTATGCAATCAAAAAGAGACGTAGCATTAGAGAATATGATGCATCTCGACCAATGGAATTAGAAGAATTATCCACTCTTTTATATCATAGCTTTGGAATTTCAGCAGAAATGCGTATTACTAATTTTAATAACAGAACAATATCAAAAAATCTAATGACAATTCCATCTGGAGGAGGACTATACCCATTGGAATTATACATGGGAATAATTAATGTCAATAACATTGATACTGGATTATACCATTACAATTATCGTAATCATAGATTAGATCGAATACTAGTAAAAGAATTTCCTAACTCTTTTTTCTCATGTTTTCCTATTCATCCTGATGGTATTAACATGGATAGAATTGGTGCAGTTTTTATAATAGTAGGAGTTTTTTTACGATCTAAGATAAAATATGGTAATAGATCTTATAGGTATATATTACAAGAATCAGGGCACTTATCTCAAAATATATGTACAACTTCAACTGCATTGAATATGGGATCAATACCTATATCTGCGTTTTTTGATGATGAGCTTAACACATTTTT
This sequence comes from Nitrososphaeraceae archaeon, assembly GCA_050043595.1. Classification (GTDB taxonomy): domain Archaea; phylum Thermoproteota; class Nitrososphaeria; order Nitrososphaerales; family Nitrososphaeraceae; genus TH1177. Next base: position 3,177 of record JBNAIF010000271.1, read on the forward strand.
GAATATTGATGGTGTAGAAGAAGCAGCTATTTATACTGTATTAGTTGGACATAAAAAAACTTAAATAATGAACTCGAAGATTAGTATTAAAAATGGGTACAATGTATTCGTAAAAAATAACAATGAGATCGAAATTAGATCAGGTGCATGGTCAAGCCCAGTTATAACAATAGTAGATGATAAAAAATTAGGAAAATTAGAAGATATTGTATCTAAATTCAATGGTAATTATAATACAAATGAGATAATACAATTAATTGGTATAGAATATAAAGATATTATTCGAAGCTTAATCTATGAATTATCACAAAGAGGAATATTAGATACATTTAATATAGCAATATCTCCAATTAGGTCTTATTTCTCAATCTATTCTAATTCTTTAGATCTAATATGTAATTCTCTTAAGAATGCTACAATATTTGTAGTGGGATCTGGATTATTAGGTTCTAAAATATCTACTAATCTTTCTTTTTTTGGCATTAAAAAACTGATTTTATTAGATAATTCACGGATAGAAAATATTCATACTAGTTATAGTCCTTATTTTTCTAAAAAAGATATAGACAAATTTCTAGGCAGTCATGTTTCCAATATGATCAAACAAATAAACGAAAAGATAGAAATAGAATATATAAATTATGACATGCATAATGATTTAAACAATGTAGATAAGTTAATGTCTTCATCTCAATTAACAGTTGTATGTCCAGATTATCCAGTACCTAAAATTTGGTCTAAAGTTAATAATATGGCTATAGAAAATAATTTTATATGGACAATTGCAACAATCGATGGATATGATGGACAAATAGGTCCAACATTTATTCCATTTGAGACAGCTTGTTACAAATGCCTAGAATTACGAATAAATAATAATATTACTAATCATCAGTACAATATGAGATATAAACAAATTATGTTAAATGAATCAAAATCTATACAACAAAATCACCTTGGAATACCAGGCATTGTTGACATAGTTACAGGTTTTTTAACTTTAGATGTTCCAAATATTATAACAACTAAGACAGGATATACAATAGGAAAACTTATTTTAATTAATTATCGTAGTCCAGAATTTGAAACTCATTCATTATTAAAACTTCCTAGATGTTCTGAATGTGGTAAGACATATAGAGGATGGTCTACAAATGCATTTTACACATCTTTAAACAGTATTTTAGATGATAGAAATACAAGTATTAAAAATGAATAATTTATTTAGAGGAGTTAGTAACAAAGTTGGCATAGTAAAAAATGTTTTCGAAGTATTAAGAGAAGTAGATGATCCACGTCTTTTTTACACAATTGCTTTCCTTTCCAATATATACGAAAACACAAAATCGTCTGATGAAGCATCCTCTGGAGCTGGATTTACTTTATCTGATTCAATAAATAGAACATTAGGAGAAGCATATGAAAGATACGCTTTAGATTCTTATGAACCAGAAAATATAATATTAAAACGTTATAAATCCATTAAAAATGAATTTAATACAATGGGTCCTAAAGATTTGTTTTTTTTTTCAGAAGAACAGTATAGTAGTAAAAAATTTAGATTTTCTAGATTTGATGAAGATACAAATATTGGATGGGTTAAAGGTTTTTCCCTGTTTAATGGTGAAATATGTTTCTTTCCTGCTCAAATGATCTATTTCGGATACAAAATCAAACCTAACGAATCAGAGATATGTTATTCTACATCAAGTGGCTGTGCAGCTGGTAAAAGTTATCTTGAAAGTATAATAAAAGGAATTTATGAAGTTGTTGAAAGAGATGCTGTGATGCTTACGTGGTATAAAAAAATAACACATAATAATATCAATCTAAATTCTAGTCAAAGTCTTAATAATTTATTTAAAAAATATTTTTATTATCCAAATATAGAATACAAATTACTTTACGCCGAAGTAGGATTAGATATTCCTGTTATCATAGGACTAGCACTAGATAATGTTAATCACACGTGTAAATTTAATATGGGAGCAGCTTCAAATCTAAATCCATATTATGCTGCAGAAAAAGCTTTGCTTGAAGTAGGTCAAGGTAGACCTTATTTAAAATATTTATGTGCTAACACAAGTTCATATATTACAGAATTGAAAGAAATTGAAAATTTTTTAGATAGTTTAAGATTTTATGCACATCCAAATAACTTTCATTATGTTGAATTTTTAACACAGTCAGATCATGCTATTAATTTTCATGACATTCCTGATCGTTCAGGAAATAACATTAAATATGATATAAGTACGCTCTGTAATCTATTATTAAAACATAAATGTCATCCATATGTGTTTGATCTTACTCCAAATGACTTGAAAGAAATTGGAGTATTTGTTACACGCGTAGTAATATCTGAATTAGTACCTTTTTCATCTCCTATGTATCCATACTATGGACATCCAAGATTTAGGATATCTATTCCAAATGCCAATTATTCAAAAAATTATCTAAATAATTTACCTCATCCATTTCCTTAAAATTAGATTTATAATTGTGTAGTTGGATTTGGAAAAGCAAGACTAAATTCCTAATAACTAGTGTATATGTAATAGACGAATTGTTGTAGGATTTATTAATTCAAAGCAGTGTATTAAATGAAATAAATCATTTAAAACTGATAATCCTAAAGAAAATTATTATAACGATTATTATAATTATGAAAAAGGATATAATAGGAATTATAATAAAAATATTATTCTCGATTGGTATGGCGACTGGAAAGGGAAATATGTATATGAATCCATCATCATAACTATCATCATGTATAATTTCTTGTGAAATAATGTCATCAATATTAGTGCTCATATACATAAAAGATGGATATGATATTACTACGAAAATTATACCTAGAAATAGTATTAATGATGCAGATATTATATTAATAATATTGTTTATGCTACGTTTATCTTTTTTTGGTTCGAATTTATCCTCTTGTGATCGATGTTTTTTTTGCTTTTCATGTTGATTATTATTAAAATTGCATTGATAACAAAATAATTCTTTTTCTTTCATGCAATAAACACAAAACTCTCTATTACATTTTAGACAAATGTATCTAGCGTTGTTTTTTTGACAATTATTACATATTTTCATTTCAATACATTATGATAATTTAAAAAAAATAAGAAAATATAAAATAAAAAATACGATGCCTATTAAGATGCTAAACGTGATATACATTAAATTATTATTATATTGATTTCCATCATTGTTAAAGATTATCGGAATAGGACCAAGGAAAAAAATTCCATTGATATTTGGAGTGTTTTGTTTATAAGATTTTGTTAAAAAAGAATAAAGCAAAATACTACCAATTGCTATTAAAATAACTCCACTGATGAATATAACTACGTCTAAGATAGTCATAATAATTATTATGGAATATATATTATGACTAATGAAATTTAAATTTTATAATTAAGTTAGAAAACTATGTATCTATATATTTCATTTATTTTATATGTTCTCAAATTGAATTGTATAGAAATTTCTACATCATTCCACCGAACCCGATAAATATCACAACTTTTAGACAATAAAACTATAATTATTATATACTATTAATTATTTATTACAATATCTATAATTTATTATATAATTAGTATAAATGTAGTCTGTAAAATTGGAATATCATCGCTTAACCCTAATCTAATAATCTAAAATTATTGTACAATATTTTTTATCTTAAATTTCAGTAAACAATCATAAAGATATTTGTCATTCACTAAAATTAGAGATTTTTGCTACTAATCTAATATATATATTATCTTACTTTTGATGATATGCACTCAAATCTTGGAATATTTTCAGTATTCTTATTTGCAACTGTATTATTAATTCCAGCATCATCTTTTCTACTAGTAAATGCTCAAGAATATAATAAAGAAGACAATTCTTATTTTGATAGTAATGCACCAGATTACATAGACAATGACGGTAAACAATATTATTATCCAGAAAAAGACGACAAAGACTTTAAAGAATTAGTACAAGAGTGTGAAGAATGCTTTTTACAAGAATTATACTACCAACTATCAGATAAACAACGATATTTCTTTTTTGATGCTATTGAATATGAATTTGGT
>JBNAIF010000272.1:0-3417 GCA_050043595.1 Nitrososphaeraceae archaeon
ATATGTAGAACCTGTATGACCAATGAACCATTCTGAATAATCTGAATACCCCAGATCGGAAATTGTAGTTTTTGCAAAACGTCTAAATGAATGCAAGGTGATTTCTCTTCTAGTTTCATTTCCATCTTCCCTATCTCCCATTCCTATCCTATCTAATGTTTTTGCAAATGCACTAGCAAAATTAACATAAAATGTTTCTGGTTTAGCTTTGTCTTTCCTATTTAATGAAAATATTAATTCGTTAGAATTTCTGCTGGGTTTTCTATATTCCGTTATATTTTTGCCAGTTATCCCATCTTTAAAACAAACTCTGCGTTTTCTATATTTATAATCTAACCATGTTTTAATTTGATCTGCCATTTCATTGGTAAGGAATACAAATCTATCAGTTCTTGTTTTTGTATATTCACCTCTGATTGTTATTTTGGAAATATTATTGGAATCCATGTTAATATCTTTAATTCTAATCGATAAAGCTTCAGTTGCCCTGAGACCAGTAGACGCTAGTAAAAGTACATACGTTCTAAGTCTTAAATCCGATATTCCATTCAAAATTTTAATTATATCTTTCTTGTCAATTGCTTCTTTATTTCTTGATACAGTTTTTGGAAATCTTACCTTAAGCTTGAATTTTTTTGGACTTATTTCTACATCATTATATTCAAGAAATGTCTTAGCAGTAATAATCTTGTCTCGAAATGTTGATGACAATATATTGGTATTGCTTTTTAGATAAATACAATATTTGTTTAATACGTCATATACATTCAATTCCATATGATTTAATTTTTCAATAAGTTGATCCAAATTTATTACATATTTTTGGTTTATAAAATCGTCAAACGCTACAAGACGTGACTGATATTGAATTGCAGTGTTTCTGTTTCCTAATTTTGTAGTTTCAAGAAAAGTTGTAAGAGCTTTTGATTCTTTAATATTATTTTGTAACGATTTATTATTAGTTACTAAAATCTGCTTTTTTTGAAACACTATGTTATTACTAGGAGCACATTTACTTATAAATGTAATGTATTTATTATATTTTATGCAATATAAATGTAGTTATATATTATATTTTTTTTATGTTTATTATCATTAAATTAATTTAAAACAGTATGTATCTTTACAATTCTTTGGAATATGGTTTTTTAATATTTGACATTTTATAGAAACAATGCCCTGTTATTATTATTGAGGCAAGAAACATCTGTATAGCAAATAGCAAATTCCATGGCGTTTCAGGATTAGGATAATTACTATTTATACTATTTGGATTAATGATTCCATTTAAAATATCCTTTGTAATAAATGAATTCCATAACGTGAGATTGTAACTTAATTCATAGATTGCAGTAGTTAACGCAACAATACTTAAAATTTGAATTAGTTTTATAACACCGATTGGAATATTTTTTAATACTTTATCTAATATTTTTATTGCTGTAAACCAAGAGATAACAGAGAATATCATTATATATGTTACTAATGAAAATGAATTTTCAAACGGAAACTTTGTATTCGCTAAAACTCCGCCTATTGAAATTATATTATTTTCTTTAAATTGTTTTGTTTCAATAATTATCCCATATATGCATATTATAAGCATTATAAAAACACTACAGTAAAAAGAAATGATTAATATTTTTTTCAATTTGTTTTATGTTTTTTATAAATGTCTTATATTGTTTTTCTTCATTTTATTATTTTATTCACTACTCTGTAGTAACAATAATTAACTTTTTCTTGAGATATTTATTAGATAAATCATTTGTTTATAACATAGAAATCATATTTATAAATTTCTTCTTTTCTCATATTTCTTTTAGTATAATATTCTATAACGGAATAAAATGCAGGAAAAGTTTCCATAATTCCTAGGACAAAAGATAAAACTAATGCCTGAAAATGTAAGCCAATTTTTTTTATAATACTTACATCCTTATAATATAAATTTAATGCCAATCCAATTTGATATGACAATAACCACATTACATATGGGAAAAGCAATAAATAAGAAAATAATCCTATGTCTATAGGATAGTAATTATTGTTTAATAGTATTTGATTTATGTCTGGATTTGGTTGAGAAGGTAAAAATGGTATAAATAAATACTTTATATTTTCGAATATTATGTTCGGTTCTGTGATATTTTGCTTCACCACAATATCAAATAATGCTTCAAATCTAGGCAACATTGTTAGAATAAATAGTGTCATTGATGCTATTCCAGAAATAAATCCCATACAATAACTTATTAATTTGAATGTAAGTTTGAATTTATGTATAATTGGAAATCTGTACATATTTTGTAACGTTCCTAAAATCCATCTTCTTCTTTGCATAAAATGATCTTTTATGTTTAAAGGCGGTTGTTCAAGTAAAATACCACCATGCCAACCCAAAGCCTTTCTACCATATTTTTCATATATTTTATATCCAAAAATCTGATCTTCTGCTAATGTTACGCCAAAATTCCATCCTATTTCTTCCTCAATATCTGCTCTCACTAATAGGTTGCTTCCATGCATATGTAATGGAGGCGGATTAGTCATTTGTGAAACACAGTCGTAACAACTAAATGGTCTTACCGATTCAGCTAAAGCTGTTATAGGGTTTGCATCTTCAAATTTAAGTGGATATGTTATTGGACCTTCTGATGCAATACCTTCACCCTCTCTTATGTATTTTAGTAGTGATAACAACGTTTGTTCAGTAGCATAACTTTCATCATCCATATGGAATATCCAATATTCTTTTGTGTTTTGCTTAGTAGTTTTTCTAAATTCTACCGCATATTGTAATGCTCTAGATTTTTTTATAGCATTAGTTCGATAATTTTGATCAACTACTATTATTTGGCATTCATTTCTTTTACCGATTTTAAGATCTCTCTTATCTTCTGTTATTACTGATATTATATAGTTATCAAAGTTAATTTTTTTTGCTGATTTTCTTATCGATTGTATTCCCCGTTTAACAACTGGTGTATTGGTAGCAGAACGGGTTGTAATTTGAAAGATTATTGTAGGATCATTATGAATCCTAACAGGGTTTTTTTCAATAAATTTTCTATGATTTCGTATAAATCTAATTAAAGTTAGTGCAGCAACCGGAATGGTTGAAAACCAAAAAGTTAATAGAATAATATAAACAATATGATTTAATGTTTCCAATAAAAATGCTGCCACCTACTTATATAATAAAATTGTCACTCTGAATTCTTTTTATATGGCAAAATATATGTTTTTTTAGATTTATTTTATATATTAAATGAAAAAATGTATTAAAGAGTAATATCTCATAATTAAAGATAGACAATGAGTAATAGTAGTTTAGCTGGTGGAGGTCCACATGATAACAATAATAACAATAATAACAATAACGGTGGTGGCAGTGGTGTTACAGGTAGCAACACT
>JBNAIF010000273.1:0-9108 GCA_050043595.1 Nitrososphaeraceae archaeon
GTTCAAATCCCACTCGGTCCATTAAACTCTCGGTTCGAAGTCCTAAATGTATAGAAAGTAAATCTAAGAGACACAATAAAAAAGATACAAAAAATTTATCAAACTACTCCGGATGTGATCTAAAGTACAACCAATACGTTAGTAATCTTAAGGCAAACAAAATGAATAGAGACATATACAATAGAAAAAAACTGTTGGAACGTTGGAAAGGTAGAGCTAGAAATCTTTTAGATTCTTCTGATAGAATAGATATTTTTAAGTTAATTGAACATATGGAAGATTCAGAATCTTCAACGTTATGGATAGTAAGATGTATTACTGCTTTACTTTTACTTAGAAAACAATTAGATAAATCTTTTAAAGATGCTACTAAAGAAGACATAAAAAAATTATTAAAATGGATGAACGAAGAGAAAAATTATAAAGTTTCTACAATTGTAAAACATAGAAAAATTCTAAAAACATTTTACAAAATAGTTTATGGTAATAATGAAATGTATCCTGACGCCGTAAATTGGTTTTCAGTAAATGTAGGAAAAGAAAAGAGAAGAACTGAAAAGAGAATAGATATTGAAAAATATTTAGAAGAAGATGAAATTGAAAAATTAGTAGAAAATGCAGTGAATCTACAAAAGAAAGCATTTCTTGGCTGTATGTATGAGTCAGGAGCAAGACCTGAAGAATTTCTAACTCTTTCAAATAAAGATATATTATTTGATACTAATGGAGCGATACTCGTCTTAAGAGGTAAGACTGGAGAAAGGAGAGTAAGAATAATTGCATATGTGAATTTGTTACAACAATGGTTACATATTCATCCTCTAAAAGCATTAACTGAATTCCCATTATGGATAAGTGAGACAACTAACTACAAAAATCAACAATTAGGATTAAGAGGTGCTGAAAATATTGTTAAAGATACTATGAAATTAGCACAAATATCGAATAAAAAGAGTACGTTATATGTGTTAAGACATTCTCGAGCTACACACTTAGCCAAGTATTTTACTGAACCACAAATGTGTGTAATGTTTGGCTGGAGACTAGGTACAAAAGTAGCTCAAAATTATATCCATTTGTCTGGAAAAGATGTTGATAATACTCTAATTTCATTGAATGCTAATGGTAAAGTTGTACATGATGAATATAAAATAAAACCATTGAAATGTATAAAGTGCAAAGAATCTATTAGTCCAGGTTCTAATTTTTGTGGAAAATGTTCTTTACCAATATCCCTTGCTGAACAGTATCTAAATGATATTGATTTAAAACAAGAAAATAGAATGTTACAAAATAAATTAGAATTATTCGAAGAAAAAATGGATAATCGAATTAACGAAATTATGAGATTGATACAACATAATCCACTTTTAGCAGAAATAAAACCAACTGCTATTCTGGAACGAATAAATAACATAGAATAAGAAAATTAAAATCTTCTTTTATTCTTGGTTTTAAGGAAATTTCGGATAAAATCTACTGGAAAATCAGAAAGAGATATATAATAATATAGCGGTTCTGCTTTGAGTTTTTTCAATAACGGAAAAAATATTTCAAATACTGGATTAAGTACGTATTCATACTTATCAAATATATCTCTATATTCATCTTTGAATTCTTTGAAAGCGGTTTCAAATTGTTTATTCGCATTGATCCATTTTGATTTTCTATAGTTAAAATACATTTTAATATCTTTTTTATAATAACCACTTTTTAGTTGTCTCAATTTTCTTTTTTTATTTTTGATTGATTCTTTAAGTGATTTTATTTTGTCCATATCGTACGTTTTCAATTTTTCAATCTCTTTCCGTCGTATTTCTTCTTCTAATTTGTAGATTTTATTAGGAATATAGATTTTCTTGTAATCACAGAGTTCGGAATCTAATTCAGAAATATAACTATTATCAATTACTGATAAAATTTTCATATGTTTATAAAGTTCTTTTTCTTCGTTTGTCATATTAATTTCATCCGTTATTTTACTTTTCTTATGTACTCCAGAAGAAATTTTTAATTGCTCTACATAATCATCAATGTCTTTACATTGTAACATTAATTTTTTTTCTCTACTACGTACAGTTTCTGTTTTAAAAAACACAACTCTAGCTTCACTTTCTCCGAGTAATTTTTTCATTCTTTCTTGTTCTTCAATTGTAGGTTCTTCAAAAAAATACCATTTATTTAATAATAAATTCATCTCTACATGATGAATATTGCCTTGAATTGTAGCAACAAAATTTCTTAATATTTTGTCTTTAATTAGTATTATTTTTTCAAATTTACCAAATGACAAAATCTGAATTAAATCAATGTCCGATAAAAGAGATATGGCTAACTCTATCTGTTCTTTATTAATTTTTTCTTTTTCATATTTATGAATTATAATTTCAATTAAATCAGAATAGGCAATACCAGGTAAGTTCACAATGTAAGTCGATCCATATTTTATATGATTACCATTACGATTTATTTGCCAATGTTCGATTTTGAAAATATCAAGATCATATTGTAAAGATTCTTGAGTGATATATTGATATTTTAATTCACCTAATACAAGTGACATATCTTTATGTTTAGACCAAAAATCTGAGAGAAATTTTTTATGTACTATTTTACTTCTTTTCGATGAGGTTTTGGGAGGATATATAATTTTTCGAAAGGTAGATGTTTCGCTGTCATCTAAAGATACGATATTCAAGAGATCAAATTCTTTAAGAAAATTCAAAAAATCTTTTGGAGTATAAAATTTCAGAGGTTTATTAAATTCATATAAAAATAATTCTTGATATATTTTTTGATAAATAGGAAGAGATTCATCTGTTAAAATAAGTTTTAATTTATGCTGATTCTTACCAAAAGTTGTTAAACAATAAAAAGTTTTCTTTCCTGGTATCCTCTCTTTAGGATTTTTACTTATGATCTTTTGATTAATTAATTTCTTTAGATGAAGATAAAGAACATCGTAAGAATCTTCGCTTACTGCTTCTTTTAATTTATTAAGACTTTCCTTATCATGAGTTAACAAATAATTTATAATTTTATCATCTAATGACTTTTTTAATTTCATAAAACTACTCCGGAAAACAATTGTTATAAAAGTTTGTGTATAATATATCTATGGCTAACAACCACAATAAATATATAGTGTCCAATATCAGACATGTAGAAAATGCAAAAAATAGAAAAGATAGAAAATTTTTTGAATATAAAAAAGATAATAACAATAATGAATTGTTCAAATATTATCTATTTTCTGACGGTAAAATAAGATGTGAAGCAATGAATTGCAATACTATTTCTACAGAAAAACTAAATTTGTCTATCGTAGATCATGGTGAACATATTTTTTATTTTTGTAGAGAATGTGTTCAAAAATTTATTGGAGATAACAAAATTGAGTAATAAAATAGAAAATTTCAAGAAAGTGGCTAAATTAAAGGAACATCACAAAACACAAGAATTAATAATAGATCTAAAAGAAAAAATAGATCAATTTGCACGTGTCAATGAAACATTAAGAGAACATATTTTAGAATTAGCTAGAATTTTAGATGAGGAGAAATTATGTAAAAGGGATGAAGTTTGTAGATCTATTAAAGATATCTTAGATGAGAAGATAAAAGAAAGAAAAATTACTGCAAAATGGATTGAAGAATGTTTGCCTGTAGAATATAAGAGAAAATACGAGAGGAAAAGCGAACTCGATTCGCTTTTGTCAGACGACGGTACAAAAGAAATAGTTTTAACAACAGATGGAAAAACAGAATTTCAGAATAATACTGAATACAACAACAATTCTGGTAAAATCCGATATGATAATAGCAAAGTAGACTTATTGAATATTTCAAAGGAAGATTTAAAATCTAACAAAATTCAAGACGCTGACGATGTACTAAATTCAAACAATATTTTACAACAAAATGATAATCCTGTCATAGAATTTAATATTCCAAAGAATAGACATGAAGAACTTGCTATAGCAATGAAACTATGTCAAAATCATATTATAGTAAGATTAAATGGACAAAATAAAATCATATCAATAGAGTCAGATGTTGGAATGAATGATGACAATGACACTAAACATGATGGCGATATTCATGAGTAAAATAGATGATGCGATGCTAAAACATATGAAAAAGATTACGAGAGAAGAATTCCGGTCATTTACTTACAATGATTTCTTAGATTTTGAAGTAGATGGTGAAAGATTTACTCTCAAATACGGAACTATCAGAAATAAATTTTCAGAGTTAAGAAAGAAAGGTGTAATAAAATTATACAATAGATCTGGAGTATCATTTTACACTTTATCTGGTTTTCAGTTCAAAAAAGATGATTTAATGACATTCGACCACACATATCTATCTAATAATAATAACCTCTATCTTCTCAAAAAGCAAATCCAAAAACATCCAATATACAAAATACTACAATACACTCAATTTGGGAAACGAGGTATACACGATATTCATTTAACTTTTGAGGCAAAAGGATTCTGGAACTTTTTATCTAAAATCGAATATTACAGAAAACGTACTGATTCACAAAACAAGAGTATATCTTTTGGATATTTTGGAATTGAAAATCTCAAGGTACAGATTCGAATACAAAAAACAGATACTGTCACAATAATCATAGGTTGTTCTAGTAGTCCTATAATGTTAGATGCAAATGGTGTTATGAGACTAACTGAAGTATTAACTAGAGTTGATGAAAGATTGGCGGCGATTTTAAACGATTTTAGAAATAAAACATACAATAAAGAATACAATCCATCAGAAATAAAAATACCAGATAAAGACGAATGGAAGATAGTCCTATGGCATTTGGGTCGCGATTCTATAACACAATATTCTGGTGAGAAGTTCGAGTGTAACTGGGGCGCCGCTAAGAACCTTTTCATCCGTATTTATTCTAAAGAGTTGAAGACAGTGAAAAAAATTAGAATGGAAATTCAAGAAAATCCCGACATACTGTTTAAACAACTTGTAGTTGATTTTATTAGAAATAGTGAGAAAAAGAGATTATTGAATTATTAAATTAGTTTAATTGTGCGCCGCAATATGTGGTCATTATCTAGATGAAAACTACAATATTCCATTTACTAATATAGATACACCTGCTAAACTTGGAGAATCATTATCTAAAAGTACTTATCCATTAGTCATTAATGAAGCAGGAATATTTTCAGATGAATTCAATAGATTTAATAAAAATTTAGAGATGTTAAAAACTTGTATAACTGACAAAATAGATAGAAGCAAGTTTGTTAAAAAATCTATCTATACAGAAATTCCCGCGTTCAGCGCATGTATTATTACTAGTAATTCAGCGCCACCATCTGACCTAGGATTTAGAAGGAGAATATTATCAATATCATTTACTTAAGAAGATGAATATACTAAAGAAGAAATACAAGAATTTCAAAAAATATTAAATAAACAAACTATGAATAACTTGAAAACTGTAGGAAATTTCGCTACCAATTATATTCTTAATAATGAAGACATAATACTAGATGGAAAACAAGATTGGAATGAGATGTCTAAAATAATTCTTAGAGATGTACAAATCCATAGGACTACAAACACCAGAATGGGTAGATTATCTAGTTCAAGAGAAATATTTATGAAGAGAGTAAAGAAGATTTAGATCTGGTTCTAAGAGGTTATCTAATTAACAAAATAGGTGAAACATACAATAAATATCACAACACTATTGATGCTAGTTCTGATGACGTTCCTAATCTTCCATTTGAAAATAGATTAGTATTTTGTTTGACCATAAACTAATTACATTTCTTAACACTAACAAGAAAGATGAGATACTAATTACAAATGATATATTAAATGAGCTTAAAAAACAAAGGATAGATCATATAACAAGTCTTTCTCAAATAGCAAAAATGATTACTGGATTTGAATATGGACAAAAGAAATTGGGCGGCCGAAATGTTAGAACGGTTTATAAAACTAGAAATCAACTCCTTAATCTTCTTGGAATATAACCGTATCAAAATAAAATCTCATTATTTTAATAAATTTAATTATGCTATATGATAACAAAGTTTAGGAAAATTAATATAATTCTTTAATGAATCTATTTTATGTCTTCAAAAAAAGATGATTTAAAAGAGACAAAATCAAAAAAATCAGAAATAGAATTAGAACAATCTGATAAAGATATGAATCCTCAAAATTTAAAAACACAAATAAATGAAAGTAATACTGAAACATCTCAAAATATTAATAATACTGACAAAATTATTCCAGAATATACAAATAATTTCAAAAAATATCAGGAACAAACAATACGATCTATCAAAGACATATCGTTTAATTACATTGAATTTCAAAAAAACATGTTAAATACATACCAATCAGGATACTTACAAATAATAGATGAAATGTTCAGATCTTATTGGAATAATTTCATGTTTCCAGAAAGAATGACTGAAACATACAATAAATTGAATGAAAATAACAATAAAACTAACATAAATAATATTCAAACTACAAACGATGTTATTATTGATACAATGGAAGCATTCAATAAAAATTCAGATTTAATGAGAAAATACAGTCAAGATTTAGCACAAATGTATTTTAACTATATAAAATCAGTAGAACGTTCTACTAATTCTAACTAATTATTTTTTATTTAGATCAAAAATATTAAAATTAGTACTATTATTCTAAAATTTTTATTTTATTACAAGATCCTATCCATCAATAGGAATACATTCAGTAATGATTGTATATCGGAACACGGTCTCAGAATATACAACTATTACTAATAATTTGAATTTATTAAATCTATTAACTTAGTACCTTCTATTTCTTTAATAGATTGAAATACATGTTCAATATCTTAAAATCAGAAATTTCTAAAATCCTTAGTATAACTCGTATAATAGTCGGTACATCATTGTTTTCGCGTTTTTATATTTTCTCCACTGTATTTTTCAATTAATTTATTTTTGGAATCTTTAGTAGTAGATAAATCTAAAAATATTTATGCTACAGCACCTAAAAAAACGTACTTTTTTTTACTTTTGTTATATTGAATTGGGTAAATAATAATATTAATGTATGTACTATTTTCAAGATTACCTTGAATTACTGTTAGATCAATAATTTATTCATGTATAAAATTTGATGTAATTCATAAAATAGTTTTATATTTAATATAGATAAACCCGAGAAAACTACGGGCCCGTCGGGAGTAGATTCCTCCATGTAGTAGGGTTCTATTATCTTGTATTTAGCTTTCATTGTTAGAAACTTAATAATCATAATATATTCAATTCTGAAGAAATATTTACAATCTAGATTATATTCTATCATGATTTACTAAAGGAATTCATTACATAATTATATTTTTTAAAATTGTCTTTTTAAAGCTAAATAATCAATCAATCAATTTTTAATTTTTTTACATAGTATAATATGTTATTCTACTATTAGATTATATTTTACATTTGTTGTAAAAATAGGCTCAAGGCAATTTGATTTGAGGCATATCAAATTTCCCTTAGTAATAATTGTATAATTTCCTGAAGTAGTTTTGTCATGACATATCATCCACTGACAACTGCCTTGGAAGAACCTGGAGATGTGTTAAAAAGAGTATTTTCAGGAAATACTACGTCAAACGCTTTAGTGCAGAACTTATATTTAAAGTCCCTGATTCTCTTGGTCATTTATTTGAAGATATGTTCTGGTAACATGATCCTGAACATTTTGGCGATGATTGCAGAAAGATCTTTGATTGCAGAATTAAGTGACTTTGTTCAAGTCTCTACAAATATTTTATTAATAAACACTCCTAAACTTAGGGATTTTTGCCGTTCACTACAGTAACGCGTATCGTTGTTGGTACACAACCATGCATGATATGACCCGACCATATCATGCGCTGACATCAAAGTGATATAGATGATCGTTGAGGTGACAAAGTCGTTCAGAAAAGTAGTGCACTACCACAACATCATCGACAAGGTCTGATATGTAAACCTAAAAGTACTGCAATTGATCTAAACTGAATTTTTTCAACTTGATGGTAGGTAGTTCATTGAAGTATTTTGAGTCGTTGCTACGACTAGCACATGAGAGAAAACACACCAGCGGAGAGTGAACGTGCGTCCGGATCGGGTCGTTGCGAGTCGGCTTGCAAAGTCGACCTCTATGTCATGAAAATCCAGAAGATCATGATCTAGTGGATAGGCTGCCTTGTAGACAGCCTCCTTGATGGAGAAAAGAAGTTTTGCTCTCAATGGGTTGTCAGAAATCACATGTTGCTCTCGCGATGTGGCGATCAGCTCAAGCATATCAGGTAGCAATGATGCAACAGGTTCAATATCGATACCTACCGCATCAAGGTCACATCGCAGCCCGACAGCAGCTACGGCAATTTGATTATCGTGTGCCATCGATCCTACGACTTCGGTGGGCCAGATCGGGGCGCCAAATATACCCCTGAGTATTGGAAGGCCGACAAAGCCTATCGAGTTCATCAACTCACGTGCCACACGTCGTGCAGCACCGCTAGCGCGGCGTCTCTCGATCACAAGAAATGGTAATGACACACTTTCCTCGTGGAGTAACGCGAACTCGTCTCCTTGCGAGATCACTTTATAGCCGATCATCAGACCTGGCACAACGATAGCGTTGATTGCACGCTGAAGGGATAGATCGATAGTAAAGTTGGACATTATAGTTTCAGAACTGCGATCATCTCGCCATCTTGGTCACGTCCTGCCTCCACGAAACCGAAGCTAGTGTAGAACTGTTTCGCAACAGGATTTTCTGGTATGTAGAGAATTGATATTCTGTTCACCCCGGGAATTGCTCGGATCTCCTCTATAACCCTGCTCAGTGCAGCGCGACCATAGCCTTTGCGTTGGTACTTCCGATCAATCATGAAGCGATAGATCGAAGCTTCCTTTGTCTTGTTCTTCATTTTCTGCACATCGTACATTAGGAAGCCAACTATGCATTTTCCTGCATAGATGACACGTGGACGTGCATCGGGATCGAACTGCGCCTCGGCAACCGAATAGAGATTACTCGCCACCAAATCTTCCTGGTCGGCATCAAGCTCAAG
>JBNAIF010000274.1:0-6637 GCA_050043595.1 Nitrososphaeraceae archaeon
TCAACGATGGAGGTGGTAAAAAGAAAGCATCTGATTTTGCCACAGTTGTCAGTGGTAATAATCCTGACCCATCAACATTCCCAGGAAATTCTAAAGGTACAACAGTTACAATAGAACCAGGTAAATACAGTGTAAGTCAAAAGAAAAGTTCTGGGTATAGTGTAACTAAATCAAGTTCATGTTCAGGAAATATAAAAAGTGGAGAAACAAACGTTTGTGTAATTACAAATACGTATTCTGCTTCTAAAGTTGGCGGAACATTAGAAGTTATAACAAAGGTTAAAAACAATGATATAGGAACAAAGAAATCTTCTGATTTTACTATAACAGTTTATGGTAACGATCCTAAACCATCAACATTTCCAGGAAGCTCAAAGGGTGTTAGTGTTAATTTGATAAAAGGTAGTTATTCTGTTGCTGTAGATGGCCCTTCAGACTATAGCACTTCTTATTCAAGCAAATGTCTTGGTACTATGACATCAGGGGCTCAAATTACTTGTACTATTACTAGTGAATATAATCCAGATTACAAACCAGGAACCTTGATTGTTATTACCGATGTAGTAAACAATAATAATGCTGATGATGAAGATACAAAAAAAGTTAAACCATCCGCATTTACAATAAAAGTAAAAGGCAATAATCCATCACCAAAATCTTTCCCAGGTAGAAGTGGTGATGGTATTTCTGTTAGTCTTTATCCAGGAAAATATAGCGTTAGCGAAAAAGGACCAAATGGTTATGATACTTCATTTTCTAAAAATTGTGAAGGAAAAATAAAAGCGGGAGAAGTTAAAGTCTGTAATATAAGTAACTCAGCTATACCCTTAAAGCCCATAATTCCTCAAACGAAATTATCTGTTATAGATACAATTACAGGATTCTCTACTCCGTCAGGAGTAACATTTAATCCAGATAACGAATTAATGTATGTTTCTAATTCTGGACAAATTAATACATTAGGCACTGTTGCTGTAATAAATTCTACTACAAGGTCATATGAATCTGTTATACCAGTAGGAGTGTATCCTCAATCAATAGTTTATAATTCTGCTAATGATTTAATTTATACATCAAATACTCTATCTAATAAAATATCAGTAATTAACGCAACAAGTAATTTGGTAATTGATACAATACCTACTGGTACTAGTTCGTCTAGTAGTCTTACTGCAATTTCAGTTAATTCTATTAATAACACATTATACTTAGCTAATAGTGCGGACAATAGTGTATCAGTAATAAACGGTACATCAAATATTGTATATTACAATATCACACAAGCAACAGGTAACTTTTTCACTCCGAGTAGTGTAGCGTACAACTATGAAAATGATTATGTATATGTGGCAAATAGAGGGTCTGATAAGATCTCGGTATTAAATAGTACAACACATACCCTTATAGATGAAATTTCCACTATGGGAATTGCTCCGTCTGAAATTATCTATAATAATATAAATGACAACATCTATGTAGCGAATATGGGATCAAATAGTGTATCTATAATAAATGGCACAACCAATACCGTGATAGATACAGTATTAACAGGTTCGAGACCTACTGGTATGACATTTAGTCAAAATACTGGTGATGTTTATATTACCAATTTATTAGATGGTAATATTTCTATAATTGATGGCTTCACAAATGATCTAGTCACTAATGTACCTTTATCTATTAATTCTAATCCTGCAGGTATATCCTATAACGATTTTGAAGAAGAGCTATATGTAGCAAACATAAATTCGGGAACAGTCTCGGTTATTGGATATAAATAAGAATAGATCACCTTATATTATTTTAATAAATTATATTTATTTCCAAAATAAAAAAACAAATTAATGAATAAAACATAACTAGATAGTTGCATATTATGTTTTTAATATTATAAATAATCCATATAATGTTTTATTGTATAGTTCTAAATATTTTTTCATAATCTAAAAACTATTTGCATTCAAGACTAGTCATTTCACAATTTTTACTATTATGATCTTCCAATTCTATGTAGATTTCGCAACAATGTATAGCAACAGACAGATAGGTAAATTCCTATTTTTTTATGAATTGTGAATTATTGAATTAAAAATTCTTAACAATTTCCTTAGAATTTTCTTCTATTATTCCGACAGTGATGATTCCGTATATTACATATATTTACAATTTATTCTGAAATTAAAAACAGGTAGATCTTGCTTTATTACAATATGAACTTAAGATTCCACGAAGTTGGAATACTAGATACCTTTTAATTAAAGAAAAAATATCATTTGATATCCACATTTATGGTTGATTCTTTGCATAATAGTGAAAAAGATAAACAAAAAAATCGTATCGATAATTATCCCAATGATAAAGGATCATCTAATAATAAAATTTCCAAAGATGCATGGAATACATTAATAATACTAAGTTTGATTGGAGTTATTATAGTCTATAGTGAGACTATGCTTATTCCTGCAATTCCAGATTTAATTAACGATTTTGGAATTAAATACAATACTATTTCATGGATACTCACCGGATATTTAATTTCAGGAGCCGTAGCGACTCCAATAGCTGGAAAATTGTCTGATGTTTATGGGAAAAAGAAAATGGCAATTATCGTAATGTTAATTTATACCGTAGGATCTTTTACTGCAATATTTTCACCAGACATAGTGACCATGATTATATCTAGAATAACTCAAGGTATCGGTATGTCTGTATTTCCAATAGCGCTTTCTATAATTCGAGATAAATTTCCAGAGAATAAATTAGCTATTGGTCAAGGAATATTTACCTCGTTATTCGCAGTAGGCGGTGTTATCGGCTTATCTCTAGGAGCAATGACGACTGAATATTTTGGTTGGCGTTCAACATTTGTCTCTATAACACCCATTTCATTGATACTAACATTTATCATTATGAAATATATTACTACTAAAAAAGAAAATAATGATAGTAAAAAAACAATTAAGAAAAATATAGATTTGAAAAGTATTGTAACATTAACAATATCTATATCTTCTTTTCTTATCGCTATAACTTTGATTGGCGATCTTAATATATCTGATTTGAATAATGTCAGCAATAACCATGATACATTAATTTTGATTATATTATTTTCAATTTCTTCTATAATATCTTTAACTATTTTTATAATTGTTCAAAAAAGAATACAAAATCCTTTAATTGATTTATATTTATTAAAAGACAAGATTCTTCTTCCTACAAATATCTTGTTAATGCTTATTGGTACTTCACTTTTTATGATTTATCAAACTATTTCTATCTTTATAAGAAATCCAAGTCCAGTAGGTTTTGGAGGAAGTGTGATTGATGCTGCCAATATACAACTACCTTTTATGATCCTTGCATTATTAGTTTCTATAATGTCTGGTTTTTTGATCACTAAATTTGGAAATATAAAACCTACTATTATAGGATGTATTGTTAGCATTATTGGTTTTTTTAGTTTGTATTTATATCATTCGACTGAATTCGAATTAATAATAAATTTATCTATAATTGCTACTGGATTAGCATTAGCTGAGATAGGCGGTTTTAATATTACATTGGTTTCTGTATCTACAAAATTAAGCGGAAGTTCCATGGGTATTACTACTCTTTTATTTTTTATAGGCATGTCTATCGGACCTGCAATATCAGGAATTTATTTGGAAACATTTAGGACAACTATTACATTAGATGGACTTACTAAATCTTCACCATCTTCCTTTTCTTTTGACCTTATTTTTCTAACAGCTACATTAATGTGTGTTTTATCTTTAATTTTATCTTTAGTGTCTACTAAAAAAATAAGAGCGAAGAAAATATTTTACCAAAATTAGTAAACTATATGAAAGAATTTAGTTTTTTCTATATTTCTATTTTCTTGTTATGTGTAATTAACTCAAAAAAATGTTAATTAGTTTAATTGTTGATTTATTCTATTTACATACCAATTAATTTTCTTTTCTAGAAAATCTAATTGTGATTCATTAATTTTACCATTTCTATGTATCTGATTAATTACTTTTTGAAGTTGTTCTAGTTGTTTGATACACTCTTTTTTATCTTTATTCGATAATACTTCATAAACATAATCTATTTCTGATAAATATTTCTTTATTAGTCTCTTTGATCTTTGTCTATATAACCATCCACCTATTGTTGAAGCTAATCCTACTGCCACAGATGTAAGAATAATAAATGTTTCAGTAAAAAGGGTTCCTTTAAAATTTGCTGTTAATATACCATAACCTGTTACATTAAATATCAATGGATTTTGATTAGTATTATTTTTTATAGACCATGAACTAAAAGAATATCCTCGATCAGCAATAGCCTTACATTCTACAGATTCATCGACGGGAATAATAATAAATCCTCCAGATCTTACTAAATTATCATTACATTTTACTTCTCCTGCATTATTGGGCACAGTATCAATAAATAACCTTGTACTTAATTCATCCGTATTTCCATCAATAGCTAATATACCATTTGATCTTGTATTCGTGAGATAAACGAAGTTAGATGATGGGTCAATAGTCATTTTATCCGCAATAAAAGGAAATGTTATCAATGATGGTACGATAATATTCGGATCATCTATTCCATCAGTAATAGTAGCAGATTCCAATGAAATATTCTTTATTACTTCATTTGTAGTACCATTTATTACACTGACATCATTATCCTCAGAATTAGATACATATATTTTATTTGTAATCGGATTTACGGTAAGTCCTATAGGATTTTCTCCTACTTGGATATTCTTTATTACTTCATTTGTAGTACCATTTATTACACTAATTGAATCAGAAAGATAATTAGATACATAAACCATGTTAGATAACATATTTAGAGATATTACAGACGGTCTTGAACCAACTGGGATAGAAGAAAAAAGAGTATTATCACTTCCGTTTACTACCTTTATACTATTATCTCCCAAATCCGATATATAGATCAGGTTTGTACGTGGATTTACCGCTATGTCGTATGGTATTGTAGTGTAGTTTAAAGTTTCAATTATCTTGTTTTGTAAAGCATCTATTACATTAATATTTCCAGAATTAATATTGGAAACATAAATTAAATTATTTGCTAAATTAACCGCAAGATTTAACGGATTGTCTCCTACCGATACGGTTGCAAGTTGTTTATTAGTAAATCCATCAATTACCGAAATGGTATTGGAAACTCTATTAGTCACATATATCCTATTAGTAAAAGGGTTAGCATCTACGTCATAAGGCGAATCTTCTACCTCAATATTCGTTATCACTTGCGCTTTGTCTGGATCGATAATTGAGAGAGTATTTGAAAATTGATTAGCTACATAAATCTTATCGGATATACTGTTAAAATCAATTCCTACTGGAAAACTACCTGCTATTATTATAGGTTTTGATTTTGATGAAAATAATTCATGAACATTTTTATCTTCATCATCCAAAGAATTTTGGGCGAATGTAATGTTATTTGATAACAAAAAAATAATCACGAATGTAACTGACAGTAATGACAAGATATGAATTAACTTGTATTTCAAAAAAAAAAACATAACAAATCAATATAAATAACATCTTATAGTTTAAAGATATTAAATATAAGCATTTATATCAAATAATAACGTAATTGTAATTAAAATGAATTTTTCTTATTTGAATATAACTACTATATCCATTAGTCTTATTTTAATCTTATTTTCTTTTACGTCTATGACATATTCAATAGAATCAAAAAGTGATCAATTTAATATAAAAAAAATTTCGATTTTTGAAGAAAATGTCTTTAGTTCTCTAAGCAGGTCTCTTATAACAGAGGATAATATTGAAGATGCAAAAGACAAGAAAGAAAAAGACCAAGTATTTGAAGAGAAGGATGACGAAGTAGACAAGAAAGAAGATTAAAAAATCTGAAAATTATAGAATATTATCTATGTCCAATTTTTACAAAACCATGATTTGTGTGTTAATGTATCTTATATCTCAAACACAAATATTTAACAGAAAATTATCTATGCAGAAAGAATCTCAAAATAAATTCGATTTATGATAAAAATTTTTAATTCAATATACACAAAAATAAAAATATGACACATTCATTAGAATTAAATTGAATTTAGTAAATCATTATAATCAAATTATTTAATCTAGTTTATAATTCTAATAAAAAGACATTTAATAAATAACTTCATATAATTAAATATTAATATAATTGTCACAAGCTTGGCTTGTATGTTAGTAGTATGTATGCATACTAAATCATAATACTAATTATCAATTTATCATATGAATTATATAGTTAAAGGAAAAAATGGAAAACAATATGAGAATTTAAATATTATCCACTTTACCTATAAGTTATGAAAAATAATAAATTCATTTTAATAACGTTGTTTACAACATTATCTATTATTGTTGTTGGAACATCATTGACTACATTTGTATATGCTCAAAAAGAAGAAAATGTAACAGAACATGAACCTAAATTCTTTGCGATACAACATGCCCAATCGGGTTCAATTTCAGAAATTAATATGACTGCTTATTCTTTAGAGTTGAACAACATATCAGATAAGACTATTTTGTTTTCTGATAGACCCGATAGGATTATCAAATCTATAAGTACCTCCAACTTT
>JBNAIF010000275.1:0-2712 GCA_050043595.1 Nitrososphaeraceae archaeon
CCAAAAATATATTTAATCAAAAGTTTCAATAATTATTGTGCATAAATATTATGAGGAGGGAGTGCAAAATATACTAAATATTTTGCGATGATAATGAAATTTACATGTGAAAAAAAAGATATATATAAAGTTAATAGTATAGTACAAAAAGCATCCATAAACAGAACCACATTGCCTATTTTAGAAGGTATTAGAATTATAGCAAATGAAAAGAATCAATCTTTAAAATTAATGAGTAATAATTTAGAAATGGCTATAGAATATGAATTTTATACTAATGTAATTGAAGGTGGTACAATAGTAATAAATTCTAAATTTTTTGGTGATGTTATTAAGAAACTACCAGATGAATCTTCAATAACTTTTATATGTAATCCAGATAATAATATAAATATAATTAGTGGTTCAGCCAAATTTAAAATAATTGGATATTCTTCCGCTGAATTTCCTGATATGCCTATATTGGAGAGCGATAAGAAGTTTCAGATTAATCAAAATACATTGAAGGATATGTTAAAAAAAACTTATCATGCAATTTCAAGTGAATCTCATTATCCTATTTTATCAGGGGTTTTGTTTGAAATAAATAATAAATATTTAAATATTGTCACTGTAGATGGATATCGTTTAGCGATTCGAAGAGAGCCAATTATGGATTGTATTATTAATGAATCATTTGTTATGCCAAGTAAGACTGTGAATGAATTAATTAAAATCCTTAAAGATGAGGATATCCCAGTTACATTAAATTTTAATGATAGACATGTTATGTTTTGTTTTGAAAAATTTAAATTAGTATCAAATTTATTGAAAGGCAATTTTTTTGATTATAAAAAAGCTATTCCTGATGAATATAGATTATCTTTGAAAATCAATCCTAGAATACTCTTACAAAGTATTGAATGCGCATCACTTGTTATTGAAAACGATAAGTTAAGCCATATTTTAAGACTTGATTTTGACAATAATATAATTAAAGTTTCATCATCAAACACACATGCTGGATATTATGATAAAATGAATGTAGGTGATTTTGGAGAAAAAATTTTAATAGGATTAAATATAAGATATATGCTAGATGCATTACGTAATTGTCACGATGATGAGGTCATTTTAAAGCTTAATTCATCCCTTACTCCATTAATTATTACTCCTTCGAAAGAACAAAATTTTCTATTTTTAGTTGTTCCAGCAAGATTGTGAAATCTTTATTAGAGAATGAATAATGATAAGATGAAGGAGATAGCAATGGATAAATACATAAAAAGATTACATTATATAAATCAATTCGGAGAATTGGATCCTCTGTGTTTAGCTATTGATTGCTGGGAACAAATACTTTTTCAGGCATTGAGAGATTATGAAATTGATTATAAATTTGCATTTTGTGATGACATAAATATTAAATATTACACTAGAGAAGATAGATGTTTAATATGTAAGTCTTCTCTAGGATTAAATTCGTCTTTATACAATATAGAAACACTTTCACATAATGCATATGATATTTTTAATATTATTAACAAAACATTAGATTCAAATAAATTTATTGCTTTTAAAACAATGTTTGATATGATACCTGCTTATACATGGTACAAAAAAGATTCACTAGGAAATCATAATACACATATTTCCACTATCATTGGTTATGATGAGAATAATTATTATATCACAGATAGTCCATTGGTTCTTGTTAAAGATAGGTGTGATTTCCATCCGCAAAATCAAACTATAGTTAAAATTAATCAAAAAATATTTAATGATAGTTTTTCAAGATACTGTGAATTAATAACGATTGATATTAACGAATATAATATAACAAATATCTATAAGTTAGATGAATTGCTATATTTAATAGTTGAAAATTATTATAATCCTACAATGGATAATGATGGAGATATCGATATTTATTATGGTAGGAATGCACTGGTGAAATTATACAACTCTGTATCGAATCAAAAATTTACATATTTAAAAAAACATTTCTTCAGCAATCATTTTGAACTGCACATTTTATATTCTCGTAGATTAATATTAAAATGGTGTTTGGAAGCCCATAGCTGTAAATATATTAAAAATATATATTTTGAAAAGGTCATTTTTTATTTGAACAGAAGTATTGAGGAATGGAATACATTGAAATTAATTACTATAAAAAACAATTATAGCGGTGTCAAAAATTATAGACAACTTATAAAGAAGTATTTGAAAGATATTATTATTATTGAAGATCAATTAATAAATAATTTAAATTGTATGATACAACAATGATAAAACAAAACTATCATTTAGAATTGATATATTAATTTAAAATGATAGTTTTTTATATTATAGTAAATGAGGTGATACTATTAATAACTTGGATGAACTAAATAAACATTTTCAAGAGGCTTTAATCAATATGAACATACCAGTGAAGGAGGTTATATTTGCCGCTAGCAGTGACATGACTTTCAATGGTGAATATAAAGAAGTTTGGCTGCTTGTTTATAAAGATAAGCTGATAACACTCAAAGTTGACAACAACAATGACTACATACATTTGACAGATATTACGCAATACAATATGAAGAATATTAAAAATATTACGTATAATCATTATGTTACAGGAGGAACATTGGTTGGCGAAATTGATGGGGAGATCACACAGATAATCCGCTTTACTGCTACATATAAAGATAAGTTTGGACTCGTAGTCAAACTATTGAATAA
>JBNAIF010000276.1:0-44491 GCA_050043595.1 Nitrososphaeraceae archaeon
TCAGAATCATCTAATGATTCTTCTAAAAAATCAGATACCAAGAAAATTAATATCAATTTAAAAAAAGCTGGTTTATCTAAAATCAAAATTTTATCAACATTTCCAACTTTGAGAGGTGAATTAAGGTGGTTATTAACTCCACGACTTTTAAGGAAATTATCGATGCATTCAAATAATATAAATTCAAATAAGTTAAAATAAACTTATCGATAAAATATGATAAAAAAAATTTCTGTTATTGATTTAGGATATAATTCATTAAAATTAGTTAATTATATAATACAAAATAATAAGTATAATATATCTAGTCAAAAATCCTTCAAGGTTAAGTTAGGAGAAAATCTACATAGTCAAAAAATATTAAAAGATGATGCAATAAACAGAACAATTAATGCTTTGAACTATTTCAAAGAAATAATATATTTTAATTCTTCTTCATCATTAGTAATTCCTTTTGCTACAAGTGCTGTTAGAGAATCTGAAAACCAAAAAAATTTTCTAAATAAAATATATGATGAAACAGGTTTCAAATTTAAAGTTCTCTCAGAGAAAAAAGAAGCAATTTACTCATATATTGGTGCAAATAATTCATTATGTTTTCCAGATTGCATTTTTTTTGATTTAGGTGGAGGAAGTTTAGAAATTGTTTCTACAAAGAAGTTTACGATAAGAAAAATAATATCTCTTCCATTAGGATCTCTGAAGCTCAGTCAGTCTTTTTTCAATAATGGAGATAATTATAAAACTTCAAAAAATGAATTAAAAAAACTCGAGGAATATGTATTTAAATCACTTCCTTCTAGAGATGACCTTGACATTTCATCTAATTGCGTTAATCTTATTGGTGTAGGAGGTGTACTAAGAACAATCGCGCAATTTGATCAATCAATTAAAGAATATCCTATTCAAAAATTGCATAATTATTATTTGGATCAAAATTCTATTGTTTCAATTTACGATCATTTAAAAAATATGTCTTATGATGAAATATTAAAAATAGATGAAATCGGTAAAAATAGAGTGGATACAATTGTTACCGGATCTTGTGTCATAAAAAATCTAATTACGAAATTTAAAGTAAAAAATCTAGTAGTTAGTACAAAAGGACTTAGAGAAGGAATTCTTTTATATAATACTAATTTATATACACAAAAAATTTCTACAAAAAATCAAAAAAGTAATTTACTTAAAAAATTAATAGTTGACACTTGTAGTAATCAATTTTATAAATCTATGTCTAAATACTTTAATAAATTATTGACACTTTTGCTTAATCATAATGAAATAAAAATACTTAATATAGCATTATCTTTGATATATAATAATTCAAACTTTTACAATGGCAATAATGATATTTCATATTTAAAACACAAGTTTTTTTCGATAATGAACAGCGATAATCATATTATATCTAACCTTACACATAAGGATCAAGTACTTTTATCTTTATCTATAATATCTATACATAAATCTAAAATAATATCTATTTTGATGGAACATCTAAATAATTTATTTAGATCTAAAGAAGAAAAAGCTATTTTTATACAAACAATAGAAAAAATCAATACTTGCATAGAATTAATACTTTTATTAAATAAACTAAATTCTAATATTAAAATAAAAACTAGGACAAATAAAAATAAAAAATTTGTATATATAAATATCATTCTAAAGAAAAAAACAAAGATTAAACCAACTATTTTATTAAATAATATATTTAAAAACATTGAAGATACTTCAAATTTATGTATATCTTATTATATAACTAATAACACAAAAAAAATGATTAAAGAAGAGGAAAGTAATAATCAATGATTCAAAAAATATTATCTGTAAATAAAAACAAAAATTCAAATACAAAATATTCTATAACGGGTAAATTAATAGTAGTAGAAGGTATTGATGGTTCAGGTAAGTCTACACAAATAAGTTTGCTTGAAAAATGGTTGAGATATAAATACGTACCAGCTTTCCTAACCGAATGGAATTCTTCTACTACTGTTAAAAATATAACTTCAAAAGGAAAGAAAAAAGAAAAATTAACACCAACAACCTTCAGTTTGCTCCATGCAACCGATTTTGCAGACAGATATGAAAGAAATATTTTTCCTTTACTTCGAGCAGGATATATAGTACTTGCAGATAGATATACATATACTGCATATGCACGAGATGTAGTTCGAGGCTGTAATCCAGAATGGATAAGAAATGTATATAATTTTGCAGTTGTTCCTGATATTATATTCTATTTTAGAGTACCAATTGATGTAGCTGCTGAAAGAATATTATCTGGAAGACCAAAACTCAAATACTATGAAGCTGGCATGGATCTCAACTTAAGTAATGATATTTATGAAAGCTACAGAATCTTTCAAAGTCGAATTATAGAACAATATGAAAAAATGGTTAATAAAGAAAATTTTATAATAGTTGATGGAACAAAAGAAATAGAATTACAACAAAAATTTGTACGAAGAAAATTCAATCAGATAATTTCAATTGATAAAATACAATCATTAAAAAATAAATATACAAGGAGATTTTTATCAAAATGAAAAAATCAAATTTAAAATTAATAAAATATTTTCATCATGGTATTTCATATTATAATAATATTGAAAATAAAGGAAAATTAATAGTAATAGAGGGTCCTGATTCCTCTGGACGAAGTACACAAATAGAATTACTTACCACACATCTAGAAGCAAATGGACATGCAATTTTAAACACAGGTTTGAAAAGATCTGAACTAATAGGAACTGGAATTCTAGAAGCAAAAAAAACACATGTACTAGGCAAAAAAACTATGAGTCTTTTTTATGCTGCGGATTTTGCCGATCAACTTGAAAATAAGATTATACCAGCTTTAAAAGCAGGTTATATAGTCCTATCTGATCGATATATCTTTACTTTGATGGCCAGAGATGCCGTCAGAAAGATATCAAGGCAATGGTCACAAAATCTATATGGTTTTGCTATTATTCCTGATCTTGTTTTTTATCTGGATGTAGAACCAAGAGAATTGATAAAAAGAGTTTTTTATGAAAAACAAAGCTTAGATTTTTATGAATCAGGAGAAGATATGGGATTCTCTAATGATATCTTCGAATCCTTCATTCTTTACCAAAATAAAATTAAAAATGAATTTCTTAAAATGCAAAAAAAATATGGAATCGTACCTATTAATGGCAATAGAACTATTGAAGAAATAAATCTGGAATTGCGAAAACAAATTGATCGTTTCTTAAGTAATCAATAACTAAATTTTATTTAATGTATGCTGCAAATGTATTATATTCATTATTATTAATATCTAATAAACATTGCATTCTTATTAATTTTCCATATGTCACCATGTCTCTTGCCATCATTTCTATTCTTTTTTGAAGTTTCTTATTTATTATATATCCAGAATGATCTAAATCATTTTCCTTGTTTAAAGAAATACTGTAGGGCATACTCCATCCATAACATTGTCTTACAGCAGTTCTCATTTGATCAATTACAGTCAATCCATTTTCATGAGAAGCAACAATATATCCAAAAATTTTTCCAGAGAATTCATGCCAGTAATAATCTAAAAAATTTTTCATTACTCCAGACATTGAACCATGATAATCTGGAGAAGCTAACACGTATGCATCAGCATTTAATACTAGTTTATTTACTTGTTCAATTTCTTTTGTTAAATTTTTTTTAGATTTATTTGGATCAAAAAGAGGAAGTTGAATAATTCTAAAATCTAATAAATTAGTGTCTACAAAATTATATCTTTTAGATTCTTGTAGAAGTTTTTCTAATACTATCGTACTTGATGAATTATTTCGTAAACTACTACCAATACCTAAAATATTAAATTTATTCGTATTATTATTGACAGATTCAACTAAAGACGCAAAATTTTTACTTTCTTCCATTTCCATAATTACATTTAAAATTTATTAAAAATAAACGTTATTTTCTATCAATTAAATATAGAGTATATAGATCTATAATAAAAATATATGATAACTAGAAAAATATCTATTTCATATAAAGTATAGGCTGAAACTAACAACGAAATCTACTATAGATAATAACAATAATCCCATCTTATCTATACTGAGTAAAAAATCTAAATTTGATAGATTATTTCCAAAAATAGCAATTGCTGCGGCAATTTATACATTGTTAATGTTAGCTTTAATACTTTATGCAGTAGGTGATGGATCAAAAGAAATATTTGAAAAAGAAGGGTTAGAATTTATAATCAGTACAGATTGGAACGCTGTGTATGGAAGAGAATCTTTTGGAGCCTTGCCTTATATCATAGGAACGTTAGTTACCTCGGGTATAGCTATGATAATTGCAATACCTGTAAGTTTGGGAATTGCGATTTTTTTATCTGAAATTGCGGGTTCAAAGATCAGAACAATATTGTCTTTTGTAATTGAATTGTTAGCTGCAGTTCCTAGTATAATTTATGGTTTTTGGGCATTATTTGTATTTAGATTTTGGCTTGTAGATTATGTTGAAAGACCTTTGTATAACGCATTTGGTGATTCTATATATTTATTCGGCAAATATCCATTTGGTCTCGACATATTTAGCGCAGGAATAGTATTATCAATAATGATTATTCCTATAATTTCTTCTATAATTCGTGAATTATTGCAAGTTGTACCAGACTCTCAAAGAGAAGCCGCATATAGTTTAGGTGCCTCTAGATGGGAAACAATAAAAATTTCAGTTTTACCATATGTAAAATCTGGGATAATGGGAGCATCCATAATAGGTTTAGGTAGAGCAGTTGGGGAAACTATGCTTGTTACATTAATAATTGGTAACGCTATAGGAATAAATGCTATTCCTGATTCTTTATTTTCTCAAAGTCAAACTTTAGCTAGTTTAATCGCAAATGAATTCAATGAAGCTGCATCTGATCTTCATTTGTCAGCTCTTATTGGTCTAGGCGTTATATTGCTTGGTCTTACTTTAGTCATCAATATTATAGCTCGAATTTTTGTTTTCAAGATGGTGAAAGCTAAATGATATTAATAGTATTATTACAGGAGAATAAATATTAATATGATAAATAAAGGAAACAATATACTTTCAAAAAAAGATTTAATTCAAAACATGATGTCTAAACAAGCTTCTAGAAAAAAATATGTTGATAAATTTGTTACTTTTTTATCTATATCATGTGTAATACTTGCAATAATTCCTTTAGGTAGTATTCTTTTTGAAGTTGGTAAAAACGGTCTTTCTGCAATAAGCTTAGAATTTCTTACACAACCTCCTGGTTCAATTGGATCCGGTAAAGGAGGGATAGGCCCTGCAATACAAGGAACTTTGATAGTAATTAGTATTGCTTCACTAATTGCAGTACCAGTTGGTATTCTTACTGGAATTTATCTTTCTGAATACGCTAACAATACTAGCAAGTTTGCATTTGTAGTTCGATTTTTTAATGATGTCTTGACAGGATTACCTTCCATTGTAGTTGGTATTGTTGGATATATTACAATTGTTATAGCCCTAGGTTCTTTTTCAGTTTTGGCAGGAGCATTTTCTCTGTCTATAATAATGATTCCAATAATAAGTAGAGTAACAGAAGAAACACTTAAAGTAGTTCCAAATTCGATTAGAGAAGGAGCACATTCATTAGGAATTCCTAAGTGGAAAACTACAATATTTATAGTAATTAAAAGTGCAATGAATGGTGTTTTAACAGGAATAGTTTTATCAATCTCAAGAATTGCAGGAGAAACAGCACCTCTTATCATGACAATTCTGGGAACAAGTTTATTTTTTACATCTTTTACAGGTCCTGTTGACGCACTTCCTTTAAGAATCTGGAGGTTAGCTTCACAACCATATGAATCTGCTCATGCACATGGATGGGGAGCAGCGTTAATATTGATTCTCATTGTTCTTGGATTAAACATAGGATTGAGATTATTAGCACAAAGAAAAGGATTAACTGTAAACAAGGCTAATATATAATCAATATACTTCTATATAGTAGATATTATATATATATTGTTTATTATCAAAACCTGTTTATTTATATTAACTCTAAACTCTATGTATTATTGAACTTGCATACAGATTCTAATGAGGTAAGAAAAATTCAATTTACTGGAAAATCCACCTATGTACTTTCATTACCTAAAAAATGGGTGAATGAATTAAATTTGAAAGCAGGAGATCCTGTTACTATAATACGCGAATCAGATAATTCATTATCGATAATTTCTGATATAACAAAGTCTGCTGCAGATTCTATCGATGAAGCTACCGCAATCATATTGAAAGATGAAAATGTCAATACATTAAAACGTAAATTAGTTTCTATGTATTTGGCAGGTTACAATATCATATACATTAAATCCAAAATAGGAAGATTTACTACTTCACAAAGGGAAGCTGCCAGAGAATTAGTACGTAGAAATTTAATTGGAACAGAAATAATTGCGGATTCTATTGATCAAATTACAATTCAAGTTTTGATCACTTTGCCCGAACTTTCTGTGAATACAGCAGTACGACGAATGTATCTTTTAGCTGCCTCGATGCATAAAGATGCTCTTACATCATTACATGAACTAAACCATGAATTAGCAAATCAAGTCATGGAATCTGACGACGAAGTTGATCGATTTAGTCTTTATATTTTAAGAAATTTAGTAATTGCTACAAAGAATGAGAGAATACTAAATGAAATAGGGTTAAAAAATATATCTGATTGTTTAAGTTATCGATTAGCAGTTAAAAGCATAGAACGTATTGCAGATCATGCT
This sequence comes from Nitrososphaeraceae archaeon, assembly GCA_050043595.1. Classification (GTDB taxonomy): domain Archaea; phylum Thermoproteota; class Nitrososphaeria; order Nitrososphaerales; family Nitrososphaeraceae; genus TH1177. The sequence goes on from JBNAIF010000276.1 coordinate 6,786, forward strand.
TCCAGAATTGCAGAAAAATGTTTAGATATAAATGAAAAAATACCTTCAGATATTTTATCTGATATTAGAAAAATGAATGATCTATCACTTAATGATCTTAGTGATTCTGTCGAAGCATTTCTACGACGAAATTATTCTATGGCAGATAAAATTGTAGACAGAGTGGCTAATATCAAAACACTAGAAAACGATATAATTTCAAAATTAGATAGAAATAATGGTAATTCATATGATATTATTCGCTCCTCAGTGAAATTAATACTTGAAGATTTACGGCGTACAGCAGAACATGCTAGTGATATAGCAGAAGAAGCACTAAATCAAACTATTGGAGAAGTTATTAACATTGAAAAAAGACCAAAAAAAGATCAAATTCAATATGATCAATGATATTATTAAAAATACAACTTTGAATAATTTGATATAATAATATACATATTGCATTTACAAATAAATGAATTCAGTACGATCACAAATTTCTTTCTTTACTAGCCCTATAGGTTTAGGACACGCAACCAGGGATCTGGCTATTGCACAAAAAATATTGCTTAATACAAATGAGATCAATATCAAGTTCATAACTGGATCCTCGGCATACAAATTTCTTTCAGAGTCCGAATTTAGTACCAGAGACCTTTATGATCCACCAAATTTTATTATTAAAAATGGCAAATTAGATAAATCTTTTTTATGGTTAATAAAATATTTTCTTTATTACAAGAAATGCAAGGATATTGCTAAAACTATCATTGATTCAAAAATAACTGAAAATAATTTAATTCTTAGTGATGAAGATTTTGCATCTATTTCTGTAGCAAAAGATCTCGATAAAAAAAGGATTTTAATAACCGATGTTCTTAGCACCGATTTTACTAAAGGGATATATTCATTATTTGAGAAAAAAATGAATCAAAAAATGAAGCAAATAATAAAAAATTGTAATTATGTTATTATTCCAGATTATGGTCAAGATATAGATAATATAAAATATGTTGGACCGATAGTTAGAGATATTAGTGAGACAAGAGATGTATTAAGAAAGAAATTTAAATTCAACAAAAAAACTGTTATCTTAAGTATAGGTGGCACAAACTCTGGAAAATTTTTAATCGATAGAACAATTCAAGTGTTTAAAAAATTGAGAAAAAAACTAGATATTGATTTAGTAATTTCGTCTGGTCCAAGTTTAAAAATGAAACCTTATGAATGTTTTAGATATATTGGGTATGTAAATAACTTAAATGAATATATTTTCGCTGCGGATTTAGTTATATCATTGGCTGGACGATCGACTATGGATGAAGCATTAATTTACGAAACACCAGGAATTTTTATTCCAATCAAAAATCACTTTGAACAAGAAAAATGTGCAAAAAGATTAGGCTATGAATTTGAAGATGTTTATAGATTGGATAATCTAATTGAAGAAAAAGTTACTACTCTAAATTTCGAAAATAATAAACCTAGATTAAAAATAAAACAAAATAATGGTGCACAAAAGGCAGTATCTATAATATCAAGGCTTCTTTAAATATTTAATACACAAGTATATAACCTAGACTTTAGAAAGAATAATTTGATATAATCGCATGAAAATTATCGTAGCTAAATTTGGTGGAAGTACTATTGGTGAAAATGGTAAACAAATACCAATGGTTATCAATAGAATCAAAAACATGAAAAACGATAAAAACAAAATTATCGCTGTTTTCTCAGCTCCTTTAACAAAATATGATGGTAAAGTCAGATCAATGACAGATATCGCAATAAATATCGGTAAAAAATATTCTAATTCTAAGAAATTAGATACAAGTATTTTTGAAGATACATACAGAAATATTGCCAATCAATATGTTTCAAAAAAATATTTGAAAGATTTTGATACCTCATTTGCTAAATTTAATAATTATGTTACTACTTCGTTAAATAATGCTTTTGAAAACAAGAGATTTATTGATGTTACCAGATCTAAGACACTGGCATATAGCGGAGAAATAACTATGTCGTATTTGATGGATTATATAATGAAAAGTAATGGTATAAAGTCAGATCATATAGAAATTGAAAAATGGCCAATAATCACTGACGATAATTTTGAAGCAGCAAATTTTTTGATTGATGAGTCAAAACGTTCACGAGATCATCTTTTAGAATTAATTATGAATAATGATGTAGTATCTATTGGTGGTTTTATTGGAAAAACTGTTGATGGTCTCGAAACAACTTATGAACGAGGGGGTTCTGACAGAACTGCAGCTGATATTGCAATAATCTTAAATGATTTATATGAAACAGAAATAGATTTTGAGAAAGATAATGTGGTTCTTAGCGCAGACCCAAAAATTGTAAAGAACGATCTCGAATATGTAAAACTTCTATCATATAATGAAGCAAAATTAGCAGGTATGTTTGGAATGAAAATCTTAGATCCTATAGCTATAAAAGAACTTGATGATAATAATTGTAACATACCTATTATAATAACTTCAATCCATCAACCATCAAATTTTACAACCATCAAAAAAATGATAGATACCGAAAAAAATGAAGATAATATGCTAATCAAGATCATAACTGGAAAACGAAATTGCGCAATAGTACGAATGGAAACAATATCTTCTTCACATTTGGAAGCATCATTAGAAAAGGATAAGCTATATCATAACTTTCTGAAATTGTCTCCATATAAAACAGATGATATTGAAATGACTAGACTATTATTTTTAGATGCAGAATATGTCAAACGTAATGTAAAACATTTTAGGGCATATTATCCAAAAACAGAATTTGTTTATAACAGAGGAGTAGTTACTCTCATAGGCGATAAAATGTCTAAAGTACCAAAAATAGTATCTACTGCAGGAAGAACAGTAGGCGAAAATGATATAAATATCTTGGATTTTGATGCACAAGAAGAAACTTCGAGAATCTTGATAATAGTTGAAGATAAAGATGATAATGTAGCAAATACAGTAAAAGTGATACATGAACAACGAAATAAAATTATACGCAAAAACTGAGTTACTATTCAATAGGTCAGAAATAAGAATTGCAAAACAATGAGGGAAACTTAATATGGATGAATGGATATTTTGTTCCATGGCATAAAGCACAAATACATGTTATGACGCATGCTTTACATTATGGTACTGCAATATTTGAGGGAATTAGATGTTATAATACACCAACTGGATTAGCAATTTTTAGGTTACGAGATCACATTGAAAGATTGCTAAATAGTGGCAAGATCTATTTTATGAAAATAAAATATTCAAGACAAGAATTAGAAGAAGCAGTTATAGAATCTATTAAAAAGAACAAAATAAATGAATGTTATGTACGTCCTATAGCTTACTTTGATTATGGAAAAATGGGTATAAATCCATTAAATAATTCTGTATCTATCGCTATTTCTGTATGGAATTGGGATGAATATCTAAATAGTAATAAATCTAATTTGGGTATAAAGGTTATGATATCTGGTTGGATTAGGCTGGACAAAAGATCTATGCCATTACATGCCAAAGCTACTGCTAATTATGCTAATTCTGCACTTGCAAGGATGGAAGCTATCAAGGCCGGATTTGATGAAGCTATTATGCTTAATTCAGATGGTAATATAATAGAAGCTAGTGGAGAGAATATTTTTATCATAAAAGATAATATTTTAATTACTCCTCCTACGTCTTCTGGTGCATTAAAAGGAATAACAAGAGATACTATACTTACTTTAGCAAACCAATATGACATAAAAAGTGAGATAAGAGATATATCCAAAGACGAGTTATATCTTTCAGACGAGGTCTTCTTATCAGGAACTGCTGCAGAAATCAAATCAGTTCGAGAAATCGATAACAGAACAATAGGAGATGAAAAAAAGACATATCCTGTTACCAATAAATTGAAAAACTTATTCAATGATTTAGTTATGGGAAAAAATAAAAATTATAGCAGAAAATGGTTAAAATACATCGACAAAACATGAATTTAAATAATGAAAAATTCAGAAAAAACCGAAAATATTTACTATAATTGGAAAAAAATTGAAATATTAGTTAAAAGAATTACTAACAAAATTAAATTAAAAAATCAAAAATATACAACTATTTTAGGTATTAAAAATGGGGGTATAATTCCAGCAAAATTAATAGCTGAAGAATTAAACATAGAAAATATTAAATTTGTAGGTATTAAAAATAAACAAATAATTATTGATGAATTGCCATTATTAAAAAAAAATGAAAAGTATTTAGTGGTTGATGAAATTTTTGATACAGGTTATACATACAAAATAGTATACGATATAATCCAAGATTTTGATCATGATTTTGTTGTTTTATTAAGTAGACATAATCCTAAAAATGAAAACATTATGATCGGTGAAATTTTAAATCATAATAAGTGGATAGTTTTTCCTTGGGAGAAATAAAATAGATATATAATATTTCTATATAGTTTTATATAGAACTATAACAATTATCAGGTCAAACAATTAATTTCAGTATTATACAGTTCATTTATGCAAAAACAACATAGATTATTCATATGGATTTTTGCTGGAATTATTTTATCAGGAATATCTGCTACAACTATTCCAGCGCAAATCTATGCGCAACAAACTACTATAAATGGAGCTGGCGCCTCATTCCCATTTCCATTAATTGATACATGGAGAGTAGAATATCAAAATGTAAATCCTGATGTAATTATTAATTATCAATCCATAGGAAGTGGTGGAGGAGTGAAACAATTTATAGAAAAAACTGTTGATTTTGGTGCAACAGATGCGCCATTAACTGAAGAAGAAGAAGAAAAAGTTCCTACTGCTGTACATATACCAGAAACAATTGGTTCTGTAGTGGCAGCATATAATCTACCACAAATAGGCGATAAAGAGCTCAAATTAACCGGACCTATATTAGCTGAAATCTTTTTAGGAACTATAACAAAATGGAATGATCCAAAAATTGCAGCAATTAATCCAGAAGTAGAATTACCACCAGAACCTATTGTAGTAGTACATAGATCTGATGGTTCAGGAACTACATTTGTTTGGACAGATTATTTATCAAATGTTAGCGAAGCGTGGAACACACAAATTGGTAAAGGAAAATCCATTCAATGGCCTGCTGGAATTGGCGCCCCAGGAAACGAAGGAGTAAGTACATCTATAAAAAGTACTCCTAACTCAATTGGTTATATTGAATTATCTTATGCTTTAACTACAAATACAAAAGCTGCATCTATCGAAAATAAAGAAGGTAATTTCATAATACCATCTTTGGATTCTACAAAAGCAGCAGTTTCTGCAGCTGCAGCTAATCTTCCTTCAGGAGATGAATCTTGGACAGATATATCAATAGTTAATGCTCCAGGAGCTGATTCTTATCCAGTTGCGAGTTTTTCCTATTTGTTGTTATATGAAGATTTGAGTGAAAATAGTTCAATAGATGAAAATAAAGCAAAAGACTTGGTCAATTTTATATCCTGGGCAATTACGGATGGACAACAATTTAGTTCAGATCTAGGATATGTTACTTTGCCAGATGAAGTAGTACAGCTAAATAATAATACTCTGAAGATGCTAACATTTAATGGAAATCCAATACTACAATAAATCAAATTATCATTCTTTTTTTATTTTTAATGCTACTATAAATTATATTTATGTTAATTATTTTTTTCCTTAGATTAGACTCAATAATATTATTCACTTTTCATATTACTTTTGTTCACAAATCTATTAAATTAAATACACTCCAGTATTTATAGATGTAAATTTTTCAAAAAATAACGAGTTAGTTCTTGGCAGATAAAAAAAAACGTAGTAGTAATAACGATAATGAAAATGAAGATATCAGCAAGAAAAGAAGCTATTTTGATATTAACCGTAAAAAACGAACAAAAAATTTCAAAGCTATAGGACTTCCAATTTTGATAAGTATAGCTATAATAGCTGGAATAACAGTATATTTTTATTCTTTAAATGCACCGCCAGAGAATTTTGGAGCTTTAGGCTCTGCTCATGAACACGCAGCATTTCTTGTAAAATTAGATGGAACAAACATTGATTTCAGTCAACCAAAATACCAATTACAATCTGATTTTATTCATGTTGAAGATAGCGTTGGAAAAACATTACATAGACATGCAAATGGTGTTACATTTAATGACTTTCTACAGACAGTTAATATGGATATTGATGTAGAAAATAATTGTTTTGTTTCAGATGATGGAACTCAATACTGTAGTACTTCTGATAAAAAGCTACGAACATTTCTTAATGGAAATGAAACAAATCTAGTTTCAGACCGTGTTATAACAGACAATGATCGTATTTTGGTATTATACGGAAATGAAACCCAAGATCAAATCGATCAAGCTTTAGATGAATTAAATGCTATAGATATAGATTTCAAAAACTAAATGTTGTAGACATAGTCATTAGACTTTCTAAACCATGTCTACAATTATTTATATTTCATTGTTTATTATTATTTTTATTAGATGTTATTATAGAAATAAAAATATCGTCTAGAGTTACAGGTGATATGTTAAATACAATATTGTTTTTAATTGCAAATTTTGACACTTCATCAATATGTCTTTCATAAACAAATAATCTTATTTTGTCTGTACCTAAATTAACTAATTCACCATATGTTTTGAAAATATTAAAATCAATTTGTTCATTATGTTTATTTTTTTTTGCTAGATCAATTCTAATATTATAAGGAATAACCTCTCTTAACTGATTTATAGTACCTTCTTTCAAAATATTTCCTTGATCAATAATACATATCTTGTCAGAGAGCATTTCAGCCTCATCCATATAATGTGTTGTTAAGAATATTGTTTTACCTTTTTTCTTCCACTTCTGAATAGTAGACCAAACTTGCCTCCTAGAAATTGGATCCAATCCTATGGTAGGTTCATCCAAGAATAATAATTCTGCATCTATAGCCATAGCCATAGCTACAAGAATTTTTTGCTTCATTCCTCCAGATAAATTCATAGCTAGGATATTCCTAACATCCCATAATTCTAATTTTTCCAACATTTCTTTTGTTTTCATTTTTGCAGAAGTTTTATCAGATCCTCTTATTTTTAACCAATTGTATACATGGTCCCATGGTGTTAATGCTCTTAATGGTCTAGCTTCCTGAGGAACAACTGAAATCAACTCTCTTATTTTTTTTACATCTTTAATTATGTCATAATCAAAAATCTTTAATTTACCTGAAGTAGGTAATAATTGTGTAGCACAGATCTTCATGAACGTTGTTTTACCTGCACCATTTCTTCCAAGTAATGTAAATATTTGTCCAGTATTTATCTTGATGGATATGTCATTTATCACAAAACAATTATTATCATATGTTTTTGATATGTGTTCAGCGTCAATAGCCAGCATATATTAATTTAAACTATTATTAACCAGTAATATCATTTACTCAAGCAGTAATTTTTAATAATTACTTTTAAATTCCAATAATCTAAATATTGGATTACTTTTAAATTCATTATGACAGAATTTAGTGAATTAAAAGGTCAGGAGCTTATGGACATCAATGAAAAAAGTGATAATGAATTGGAATTGATTTTTAAAAACAATAAATATATCTTATCAATTAATGAAGGAAAGTTTATTATACAAGACATTCAATAAATCGTTTTTTTATTTTGCAATTTAAAAAATGTATTTTTGTCAAATTATATTAACATCACTATTATTGTGTATTGTTTGTATTTTTTATATTCTATATGATATTTTCAAAATATGAAATTAATAGAGAAAGAGAAATATCCTCAAAATATAATATATCTAATTATAATAAAATAACTCAATATCATTACTACATCATCTTTACCATTCTATCATGTTCTTTTTTTATATTTTTTAATAATAATTTAGATAATCAAGCATTTGCAATTACTACCAAACCACTAATAGCAGAGTTAAATTACACTCACTTTTTACCATCTTTATCCTCATTAAATCAAGATAATCAAGTCAAAGTCATGTTAAACTATTTACCTACTAATAATAGTTCTAATTTTCATGGACAACAACTAAATGCAGTAATGAAAGTATATGCTATAAATGGAACTTTATTAAAAACATCTTCCTTTCCAGATGGTTTTGTATATGATTTATCTAAACCTATACAACTTGTAACAATGATAAATAATGATTTTAATAATATAATTGCTGTAACACAAATAACTAATTTAGAAAAAACACAATCATTGTCAAATCATGTATCTGTCAAACTTGCTTTAGGAGAATCTATAAATAAATAAACTCAATCTAACCAAAACTATTGTAATATACAAATCTCCCAATAAATTCATATTCACAAGTCAGTAATTACATTTAATAATTTGGGAATTTACAAATACGCATTTTATAAAACTCCAAATATAGGCATATTCGTTAAATGTAATGATAATTCATTACTTTTGCCATTTGGTTTTGCAGAAACTAAAACAGATAATTTAATGAAATATCTTGAACTTTCAGATATTGTACATATTTCTATAGCTGGAACTAGATTACTTGGGCCGATGATGGTTTTAAATAATAAAGGTATTCTAGTTTCATCAATAACCTCAGATAATGAAATTGATATTCTTAAACAAGCTACAAAGTTAAATGTAGAACGTTTGAAAAGCAGGTATACTGCCATAGGGAATCTAATAGCCACAAACGATCACGGTGCACTTATTTCACCACTCTTTAATGAAATAAAAAAACAAATTCAAGACGTACTGGATGTTCAAGTAAAATCAACATCTATTGGAGGTTTTATTCAAACTGGTTCTATGATGGTAACTACTAATAATGGTGGAATAATTCATCCAAATGCATCAGAAAATGAAATTAGAGATATATCAGAATTTTTACACATAGAAGTAGAACCAGCTACAATAAACGGAGGAATACCATATCTCTCTTCTGGTATTATTGCAAATTCAAAATCGGTGATAGTTGGAAATTTAACTAGCGGTCCAGAATTAATAATGTTAAGTAGAGCATTCAAAGTTTGATATTTATTATTTATATGTTACTCATTTAGGTAATATTATACAACATAAATAAGATGAGAAATATTATTATTTATATGATAATAATTTAGTATATTCTTATGCGGGGGTTGCCCAGCCTGGTCAAAGGCGTGAGATAATAGAAATCATTCTATGACACGATGCTCAGAAGTATTCACTAAGATACCTCATCTCTTAGGAGTCCGTGGGTTCAAATCCCACCTCCCGCATTTCTTATATTTTTCGATATAATTTTTCTATTCAATAATTTCCATAAAATATTATTTTATTTTGAATAGACAGAGATATATATTTGTGTAATACAAAAATGAATCAGCGGGGTGGGGAAGCCAGATATTACTAGGCAAAGTTATCCCGGCGGGCTCATAACCCGCAGAGCGGTTTCTATCTTGTAAATCATACAAGTAGCCGTAAGTTCAAATCAACCCCCCGCTACACAACTCTACTTCATTTAATATAATATTTTGAACCATTTTGGATGTAACTTATTTTTTCTATTTAAACTCCATGCAATTTTTTCACCTAATTTGTATCTATGTTTTGGTTTAGTTAGATGTCTATTTGCTTTTGCGACAGGAATATACAAATTTTCTTTTAGTTCTCTCTTTTTTTCGATCAATATTTTTTGTTCATTTTTATCTCTAAATCCACATTTTTTACATTGATATCCTTTATTTTTTCCCTCTGATTTCATTCGTTTTCCACACTTTTTACAATCTGGATTTATAATATTATAACAACTCTTTAAATTTAATATGTCTATATATTCAACATTTAATACTTTTGGATATTCATTTGATGCTTTTCTAACACCTACTCCAATTTTTATTTTGTCCCCTTGCTCTAATTTAGATGCAATTCTTGTTAAACCGGTTGGTTCGTATACTGCAACCATTGCAGTAGATTTTGATCTATCTTGAAGAGAAAATAATACATGTCCACCTTGAATAGTGTTTGGTTTAGTTACTATGTTTCCATATACATAACCTGCCATATAAGATTTTAAAGATGATAATTTTAATTCATTTTGCAAATGTGTATTTGTTCCTTGATTTGATCTATAAATCATATATCCTTCTAATTTTTCTTTTATGTCTAATTCCTCTAAACTTTTGACAACAATATCAGGGTTTTCTCCTCTAATTCCACAAAATACGGGATCAGGTCCATGCGGAGTAATTAATACTCTTTTATTTATTTCATCATAATTGTTAAAAGTTTTAGGAAATGAATCTTTATTTATTTTTATTACTTTGTCTACATCTACTATCCTTTGTTTATTACAATTTTCACTTTTTCTATAAGCTATAATTTCGAATGTATAGTCTGATTTATCTATTAATCCTCCTATTGAAGCCATAGCACCAACAATTCCTTGTCCATTACCAAAAGTAAAATATTTTATATTCTGTATTTTTTTTGCAATATTGATAGTTTTTGACCGAGTTAATATATCAAACATTGCATTGTTAGTAAATTTTCTAATAATGTTTGGAACCAGTAAACCTTCTAAAATCACTAAACCTGGATTTGCACCATTTTCTATATCTGATTTTTTTTCTAATTGCGATACTATGTATTCGATAATCTTGTTTTTATTTTTTTTATCATTAATTTTAATACGTAAACATACAGAACCATTACCTCTAGTTTTCCATGGAATATTGGGATTTAATCTAATTAAAGTAGGATAATCTAAGAACTCTATATTTGAATTTTTAAGATAATTCACGATTTCAAATGCAAAATGAGTAGTACATTTTCCACGTATTGAATCAGTATCATCAAATCCAATATGTAAAATATTTTCATTTTCATTTTCATTATCGGCCATGTATATTTTATATAAAATTGTAAATTTATATTATAATAGTTTGTCTATTGAGATTTTGTTTAAAAATTATATAATATTTATAAAAGATTCCATTCTTTCTGATTATATCTTTTTAAATCAAAATACAACCAAAATATTGGATAAAATCAGTACCTTTATGTTACTATTTCTCAAAATAATTAATTCAAATGCTTACTTTTATATTTATATATTATATAATAATAAGTGTGTATAAAAAATCATTTCTCGATTTAGATTTTAACAAAAGAAATGGATTGTTACCAGTTATAGTACAACATAAAAATACTAAAGATATTCTTATGCTGGCTTATGTGAATAAAGATGCATTAAGGAAGACAATGGAATCTGGTAATGCTTGGTTCTGGAGTACTTCACATAAAAAATTATGGATGAAAGGTGAAGAATCTGGCAATACTCAACGCGTTGATGATATACTTATTGATTGTGATTCAGATGCATTAATTTATCTAGTTAGCTCTAGTAATCCTGCATGTCATACAGGAAATCGTTCATGTTTTCATAATATTTTAATAAATTAAATTTTTTTTAAAAAAAATTAATTATGTTAATTATATTTTTATATATCTGATAAAATATTGTTTAGATTCACTAATTATTTTATATTATTAAAATATAGTAATACTAAATTTTTGATTAGAGACTTTTATTTATATTGTATTTATCAATATTTTATTATAAATGGGAATTATAAAGTCATTACAGTGTAGGGAATGTAAAAAAGAATACGAACCTCTTTTTCGTTATATTTGTGAAGATTGTTTTGGTCCATTAGATGTTAAATATGATTTTCTAGACAGTATAAAAAAGGACACATTTGAATCAAGAAAAGAAAAAACCTATTGGCGTTATTTCGAATTATTACCAATAAGAGACAAAACTAATATTGTAAATATAAATTCTGGATTTACTCCATTACAAAATGCTATCAATCTTAAAAAAGAATTGAATTTAAAAACATTGTACATAAAAAATGATTCTGTTAACCCAACTTTTTCATTTAAAGATCGTCCTGCAGGAGTTGCAGTTTCTAGAGCAAAGGAAACTAATATGAAAGCAGTGGGTTGTGCATCAACTGGCAATTTAGCGTCTGCTACTGCAGCTCACGCAGCGGTAGCACAATTACCATGTTATATTTTTGCGCCATATGATTTAGAACGGGTAAAAATTTCTCAGGCATTATCATACGGAGCAGAATTTGTTGCAGTTGATGGTACATATGACGATGCAAATAGAGTTGCATCAGTTATAGGTGACTCAAAAGGCATAGGCATAGTAAATATAAACATGCGTCCATATTATGTAGAAGGTTCAAAGACATTAGCTTATGAAGTTGCAGAACAATTAGATTGGCAAGTACCTGATTATTTAATAATTCCGGTGGGCAGTGGAGCCATGTTAAACGCAATTTGCAAAGGATTTGAAGAATTAACTAATATTGGCATACTTGAAGACATTTCTAATTTAAAAATAATTGCAGCTCAGCCTGATGGTTGTTCACCTATAGTCGATGCTTTCAAGTCTCGAAGTAATGAAGTTTTACCAGTAGAACAACCAAATACAATCGCAAAAAGTCTTGCTATAGGTGACCCTGGAGACGGAATATATGTTTTAAGAAGATTACAACAGTATAATGGTTTTGCTGAATCTGTAACTAATCAAGAAATTATTAACGGTATACTTCAATTGTCTAAAACAGAGGGAATTTTTACAGAACCTGCAGGTGGTGTATCTGTTGCAGTATTACAAAAATTAATAGAACAAGGTAAAATAGATAAAGACGCAAATATTGTCTGTTATATAACAGGAAATGGATTAAAATCTACCGAATCGATAGTAGAAACACTACCACAACCAGCAATTGTTAAACCAGACGTACAAACAATTTCAGCAATAATCGCAAAATGAGATATAATGACGTTATTAAAAGAACTAATATATATAATATAATAAAGTGAAAAATAAGATGTCAAAAATTGAATTTATAATTCCATCAGTTTTAAACAAAGGAGCAGGTGAAAAAAAAATAACCATAACTGCTAATAATTTACAAGATGCTTTTGATAAAGCTTCTGATACATTAGGGGATGATTTTAAACGACGTGTTCTTGATATTAACGGCAAACCAAGAGCTCTAATTAACATTTACATTAATGGTAAAAATATGCGTTTTAACAAAGACGGAATGTCTACTATTCTTAATGATGGAGATTCAATTTATATTCTTCCTGCAGTTGCAGGCGGAAATAATGATAATTCCAAACCAGAAATAGATCTACAACGTTATTCAAGACAAATAATGTTAGAAGAGATTGGTTTTGTGGGAATGGAAAAATTACGAAATTCAAAAGTTTGCGTCGTTGGAGTAGGTGGAATCGGAAATCCAGTAATAACTTTGTTGACTGGAATGGGTATTGGTAAAATTCGAATAGTAGATCGTGATGTAGTTGAAATTTCTAATCTGCATAGACAACATCTATATGTTGAAGACGATATTGGAAAAGTGAAAGTAGAAGCTGCAATAGATCATTTAAAACAAAAAAACACTGATGTTGAAATAGAAGCACTTCCAATTTCTGTGACTCCTTATACAGCAAAAGATATAGTAAAAGGATTTAATGTGGTGATTGATGCTTTAGATAGTATTGATGCTAGATATGCATTGAATGATGCTTGTGTTGAATTTAATATTCCATTAATTTATGCAGGCGCGTTAGGAATGTTAGGATCAGTATGTACTATTCTTCCAAATACTTCAGCTTGTTTACGTTGTATTTTTCCTGCGTTGTCTGAAGATGATATGCCTACTTGTAGTACAGAGGGAGTTCATCCTTCTATTTTGTATCTAGTAGCTGGAATACAAGTGTCTGAAGCAGTAAAAATTTTGACTGAACAAAAACCAACATTGACAAATACATTGTTGTACATTGATTTAAATGAATTATCTTTTGAACGTATACAAATGTTTAGACATGAAGAATGTTCTTCATGTGGAATAAAAGAACCAAAAGAGTCAACAAAACAAAAACAAAAACCAAGAGAATCAACACAAAGCGAGCTTATAATTGAAGAGCTTTGTGGAAGAGATAGAGGTAAGAGAACATACACAGTAACACCAATTGATTTTTCTTCCGTAATCAATTTAAATAGAATCATTCAAAATGCAGAATCTATGGGTTATGCAGTAAAAACTCGTGGCACTCTAGGAATAACAGCTACAAACGGCAATGTGAATTCTAAACAACAACTATCTGTTAGTTTCATGACAAGTGGAGCAGCCACAATTGTAGGAGCTAAAGATGAAAATGACGCATTATCAATTTACAAAACATTCGTCAATATTAATACATAACCAAAATTTAATAATATTATAAATAATTTATACAGTTTATTATTATGAAATATTTATTTTGTAATTAATAAACAGCTTTTACTTTGTCCTTTTCTTCTTTGGATAATTCTCTATATCCATTTTTGTCTATAATTACTACATTTATTCCATCACCTGTTCCTGCATTCCTTCTAATTGCTGCAGCAATTGCATTCAAAGCTACTTTATACGCTTCTTTTACACTCATATTTTCTTTAAATTCAGATTCTAAATAACCATATGCGACAGGAGATCCACTACCAGTAGATATGAATTTCTCCGTTGTAAGAGATCCAAATAGATCAATATTATAAATTTGACCATGACCAACACCATCATACCCTGCCATAATTATTTGAACATAATATGGAAAATATCTTTGATTAAATAATATATTTGAGCACAATCTTGCTGCTGAATTAACTGGCATAATTTTTCTATTAGATATTCTATAAATATTTGCATTGTATCTCATGGTGTCAACTAAATTTTGTGCATCAGCTACCCCACCCGCTATAGTCATACCTAAATGGTTGTCTACTTTTTGAATTTTCATAACTTGTCTATCTGCAATAAATAATCCTGCACTAGCTCTTGTATCTGCAGCCAATACTACTCCATCAATACATGAAAGTGCACAAGTAGTGGTTCCCTTCTTTATTTGTTCAAGTATATATTCATCATATCTATTATCTTGCGGATGCATTTCAATAATAAAAGAATTATAACTAAATAAGTATTTTTCCTTATTCTCATTTTTTGTTTTATGAAAGAATAATTAATAATTAATATTTCATATTTCTATATTGTACATATATGCCAAAAACATTATTCGAGAAAATATGGGAAAATCATATAGTTCATCCTACCAATTCTGATATAAATGATAATCAAAAAATCGTAAATCATGATTCATACTTAATATATATTGATCGTCATCTAATTCATGAGGTAACATCTCCACAAGCATTTGCTGGGTTAAAATTGTCTAAACGAAATGTCCGAAGACCAGATCTTACATTTGCAACAATGGATCATAATGTTCCCACAACAGATAGGTCACTTCCAATAGTTGACGAAACTTCTTATATACAAATGAATACTTTGGTAGAAAATTGTAAAGAATTTGGAATAACACTTTTTGATCTTAATCATCCAAATCAAGGAATAGTACATGTAATTGGACCAGAATTGGGAATTACACTTCCTGGTACGACTATAGTATGTGGAGATAGTCATACATCTACACATGGAGCTTTTGGTGCATTTGCATTTGGAGTTGGAACAAGTGAAGTTGAACATGTTTTAGCAACTCAATGTTTATGGTTATCAAAACCAAAAACAATGGCAGTAAATTTTAACGGAAATTTAAAAAATAAATTCGCAATTTCATCAAAAGATATGATATTATCTCTTATACGAAATATTGGCATAGGCGGAGGGATAGGTACTGTACTTGAATATAGAGGACAAGCTATTCAAGAACTTTCTATGGAACAACGAATGACTATCTGTAATATGTCTATTGAAGCAGGATCTAGAGCAGGTATCATAGCACCAGATGAAATAACTTTCCAATATCTTTCTAATCGTAAATATTCTCCAAAAGGGGAACAATTCGATAAATTAATCGAGTTTTGGAAAGAAACTTTAACTACCGATCCCAACGCCAATTTTGATAAACATATAAATATTAATATCAATGATCTGGCTCCACAGGTAAGTTGGGGTACTAATCCTTCTATGGTGGTAGATGTAACAGATAATGTACCATCTCCATATGAATATTCTGATGGCAATGAAAACGAATTAAATTCAGCTATTAAAGCCCTCGAATATATGGATTTGAAATCCGGAACACCAATAACTGATATTAAAGTAGATAGAGTTTTTATTGGATCTTGCACAAATTCTAGATTAGAAGATCTTGTAGCTGCATCTACAATTGCAAAAGGAAGAAAAGTATCTCCAAATGTTAAAGCATTAGTTGTACCTGGATCTCAGCAAGTAAAATTACAAGCAGAAAAACTTGGATTAGATAAAATATTCAAGGATGCTGGATTTGAATGGAGAGAGTCAGGGTGTAGTATGTGTCTTGGAATGAACCCTGATATTCTTTTTCCAGGAGAACGATGTGCTAGTACTTCTAATCGTAATTTCGAAGGCAGACAAGGAAAAGGTGGTCGTACTCATCTTGTAAGTCCAGTTATGGCTACCGCCGCAGCTATTAAAGGAAAATTTTTTGATGTTCGAGAATGGTTATAATTTTATATTAATAATTATAACAATTTATCATGAAATCTTTCGTAAATATTACTAGTAAATGTCTTCCGTTCTCATTTGCTAATGTAGACACAGATCAAATAATACCAAAGCAATTTCTTAAATTGACGCAACGAACAGGTTTTGGCAAGTATTTATTTTATAATTGGCGATTTAATAAAGATGGTAGTATTAATGATAAATTTATTTTAAATGATAGTAAATATTCCAATAGGAAAATTTTATTAACACTAGATAATTTTGGTAGTGGTAGTTCAAGAGAACACGCTGTTTGGGCATTATTGGATTATGGTTTTAAAGTTATTATTGCACCATCATTTGCAGATATTTTTTATAATAATTGTATAAAAAATGGTGTTTTGCCAATAAAGTTACCTAAAAATGAGATTAACTATTTGTTTAGTAATGATGAATTATCTGTTTATGTAAATCTCAAAAAACAAGAATTAGTAATATCATCATTTGATATTAAAACTAATAGAGAATTATCTAAAAAAATGACTTTTGATATAGAACATTCAAAGAAGCAGATACTATTAGATGGTCTAGATGAAATTGATATCACATTGAAGTTAGAATCAAAAATTACTGAATATGAAGATACTAGACATCAATAATCTCGTCGATATTTGCAATTATATCTTCTGTATAATTAATAATTTTTTTCTTTTGTTTGAAAATATTATTTTTTTTATTCTTATTTTCAGAAATAACTTTTTGCATAAATATGTCAGCAATGATAATAATTTGTTTAAATTTGTTAAATAACATAAAATTTTTCAGTGATTCAATGAACGTAGGATAATCACTGAATGCATTTACATCATGTTCTAATTTTGAAATCAGATTATGTGCAGCAGGAAATATATCAGATACTTCTGCAGGAATTATTCCTAAATATGGATTATACGTACAAATTTCATGGTCTTGAAATCTCTTTCTTAATTGTATAAATGCTTTTGAGGAATAAAATGGATGTATACTTGAATCTGGAAATAAAATCAATCTATTTTTAGATGATCTATATCTCATAATCATATTTCTAAATTTTATTGCTTCTGGTCTATATTGATCATAGGCCATACTAAAAAAAAGAGCTTTTTCTTTATAAATCGGTGTTTCATATCTTAAATTGTCAAAATTTTTCAATTGCTTGACTGCTTCCATCAATTTTGGATGATTATGTGCTTTAGACATTAAATACTCCCACAACTTTCCATCCATGATCATTTGTTTCACAGTATTAACTTCAGATTTTAAAACATACAAATTATGTTTCGATAATTCTATTATACGTGTATTATTATCCATTTGTGATAGCTCTTTTGGTTTAAATTTATTACAAATTGAACAAGGACATACAAAATAATTTATTTCGTCCAAACGAAATGTTCCATTACTATGCATATATCTATTTGCTTTAGAATATAAGATATATGAGGCAGAATCAAATGTATCGCAACCAAGAGCTATTGCTAAAGGTATAGTAAGTGGATGTCCTGCACCAAATAAGTGAATTGGCTTGGTAGGAACATTCATTTTAAGAGTATGAATTATTTCAGATAATTTTGCAAATTCATATGCTTCCATCAATTCAACCGGACTGCCTAATGCCATCAATTCAAATCCCATTTCATCAAATTTTTTCGCTGAAAATGAAACTAAATCTAAATGTTCTGCTCCTTGTACTGGTCCCACCCAATTTGTGTTCGAATTGAAATTTTCATCAATAATATTCTTGGTTATTTCTACATTCTTTATCGTTTCATTTACATAATTTACAGCTTTTGTATAGTTTAATCCATATCCAGTTGGTTTATCTAATGGAACAGCTATGTCACTTTTTATATCTATTTCGAATTGGGCTATTTCTTCTGGATCTACTTCAATATCTCCATATTCAAGAACTTGATATCCTCCAGAATCAGTCATAACTGTCTTATCAAACTTAATAATATTATGTATCCCTAATTTTCTTGCATTATTTCCAAAATGTTTCAAAGTAATATATGCATTTGTTATGACAATATCAAACCCCATGTTTTTAATAAATTCTATATCTACTATTTGTTTTACAGGATGAATTACAGGAACAAAAGATGGAGTTTCTATTGTTCCATGAGATGTACTTAATTTTCCTATACGTCCACCAAGGTCATTATATTTGACCTCAAATAACAATTATTTTTTTGTCTCCCGCATAAATTCATCGTATATTGCTTTTATACGATCAGCAGCAAGACCACTTCCTTCTTCAATTCCATTTTGCGTAACTTTTATTTTATCCATAACAATTATTGCTCCTACATCTTCTCTGACTTTTACCAGCCCAGGAAAAACTCGGGAAAATCTATCTGCTAATGCTTTAAGATCAAATGGTTTTTCCATCAATCTTATTTCTTTAACAAAGTTTCCATTAATCATTAACTTGATAATACCACTTGTTTCAACATCTTCTAATACCAAATCAAGTTTTTCATTTATTCCAGTTAGTATTCCAACATATGTTTTCTGATCTGATGTCTCTATTGAAACTCTTTTTCCTATAAATTGAATTGCTTCTTCGCTAAATTTTCTAAATGCTATAGACAAACTAATTCGAAAATGATTATAATTCGAGCCATATATAATTTCAATACATTGTTAATATATCTAATATTCAAAGAAGTATTTCCAATCATTTTTTTTGTATATTACTTCAAACCAATCTATCTCTCCTACAGTTTCCTTTTCTTTATTTTTAAGTAGTTTTATAATTTTCTGAACTACATTATGTGTTGTTTGCGAAGTGGTGTCAATTTCTCCCAAGATTTTCTTATCTGTAAATGCTTTTATTGTATCATAAGAACAAATTCCTAATATTTCACTAGCTACATTTTCCTTACTCTTTTTTAGAGAATATTTTCTTTCTTTAAATACATCCATTAATGAATAAGGTGATTTTCTAAGTATGATGATAAAATCTATATCCTTCGGATCTATCACATATGGCAGTAAATGTCCAATCACAATAATAAATTCATATTTTTTATAATTTTCTTGTAATTTTCTTCTTAGTATTAATTTAATTTCATCTAGATCTATTTCCTGTTCTCCATTTTTATATCTCGTAAACAATTTATTATTAATGATAATTTTATTTATATCGATAATACAAGATAATTCTGTTATTTCTTTTGAAAATTTCTCTGCAATTGTATGTTTTCCTACTCCTGGATTTCCAGTTATACCTAGATTCATAAAAATAATTTCAACAAAGAATATTTAGAATATTTAATAACAAAAATTCACAAAAACATAAAAAATATAATGAGTATATTATGTCTATTAACTAGACTTTTTTTATTATCCTTCTTCCCAACCTTTGTCGAATACACCGTTCTTGTGTAATGGAACTGGTTGTCCTGGAGTATATTCCATTGGTCTCATCCAGAATATTGCATGTGTTGGACATACACCTACGCATGCACCATCAGAAATACATCTTTCTGGATAGAATACAAAGGCTTTACCTCTTTTCCAGCCTTCTACTGGTTTTACTCTCAATACATCTGGACCAAGAGCAGTACAGATTTCTACACAAAGTGCGCATCCTATACATCTTTGTTCATCGACATCTGGAAGTATTGCAATCGTCATCTATTATTTCACTAATTGTGGCATCTCTGTGAAACTATTTAAACCCTATGTCTATAACAAAACAGTGTTATAATATGTAATTTTTCACAAGATTATAATTTAAGATTATAAAAAATAATAAAATATCTTGCGTTATGAATTAATAAAAAATTTATAAAAAAAACAAAGATGGATATATTGCTATCCTGATCTTAAAACATCTACTTGACCACTATGAAGCCAATCTTTTAATTCTTCATGAGATGGTTTTGCGTCATGTTTTCCTGCTAAATGTAAATGAAGTAGCACATAGTTAACCTGGTTTAATAATGGTTTATTATTTTCGTCTCCTTTTCTTGCCTTTTCTTTTAAATCAGCTGGAACAGTATTCCACCAATCATTAAAACTTCTACCCATAACATTGGTAGATTATCAAAGATTAATAAGCCTTTTGGGAATTTTTAACAGCGTTATATACGAAAAAACTTTTGTATTTTATTTAAATTATATATAAATAAATCCTTCTACTTTTTGTATTGTTATTTTCATATGAAGAACTAATTAATGCATTTAATGAATATACTAGATTCAAATCTAACAATTTACAACAACATCATTTACGCTATATTTTTCCATTATTTGATGGAACTTATTTTTGTTATAGAAAGTTAGACATTCTACGTATTGCTAACATTGCGCAAATACTTTCTAACAATCCAACATATATCGATATAGGTTGTGGGATAGGTGATTTTTTATCAAATGTACGAAATTTTATCTATAATGCAAAAGGCATTGAATTAGATCCTACTATTTTTTATTTACTACGTAAACCTGTACCAGATAACATAATTTTTCTACCTGTTGAATCTCTAAAATGTGATCAGCTTTTCGATATTGCTTTCATAGGATGGATGCAACCTGATATAGATTTTCGCAATCATGTAGCAAAAATAGCAAAATGTATAATTACTACTTTCGATTCTGGAGGTCAATGTGGTAAACATGGAGATTGTGATTACGATGAATTTGGATTTCGCAGAATAGGATATTGGAGAACACCATCATGGATTGATGTAAACACTGAATTAATGAATAAATTTTATACATCATCACTAAAAAATAATAATTTATTACAAAATTTTTTAAATCAAATACGTACTTGTCATAATTTATGGTATGTGTATGTAAAAGATAGTTTAGCAAAAAACATTTCTAATAAATTTAGAGCATATATTCAACTTGAAGAGCAGCAAAAATTATATCTGAAAGAAAAATTTAACTTTGAAAAATTATTAGATGATTGCGGTTTTGGATATCATGAAAATATTCCATCGTTAATATCTAAAGAAAAGCGATTATGGAAAGTAGTATTTGATAGCATTTGATTTATTACTATATTCAGATTGCTACAGTAATTGCTCCTTCCGAAGCAGATCTTACTAGCGATGCATATTTTGCTAATGCTCCGTTTTTATAATGCGGTTTTATTGGTTTCCATTTCTTTTTTCTTTTTTCCATCTCACTCTTAGATATAAGTATATCAATTTTTCCGTTTTTAATATCTATTGAAATATGATCATCATTCTGTACCCATCCTATAGGTCCACCAACCATTGCTTCAGGTGCAACATGTCCAACCATTAATCCTCTTGTGGCTCCTGAAAATCGACCGTCAGTAATCATGACAACTTTTTCTCCCAATCCTTGTCCCACCAACGCAGCAGTAACAGAAAGCATCTCTCTCATACCAGGTCCTCCTTTAGGGCCTTCATATCTAATAATGATAACATCTCCCTCGTTTATCTTTTTTTTAGATATTGATTTAAAAGCTGATTCTTCGTTATCAAAAACTTTTGCCTTTCCTACAAATTTCATTAGCTTTACTCCCGCTATTTTTACAACTGCTCCTTCTGGAGCAAGAGTCCCCTTTAATATTTTTAAAGTTCCCTGTTTATCTATAGGATCCTTTATTGGTCGTAAAATATTATTATAATTCTGTTTACTTCTTTTTAGTTTAAATAAATCTAGATTCTTTTTCATAGTTCTACCAGTTACTGTTAATACATCTCCATTAATCAGGTCATGTTTTAGAAGATTTTTCAAAATAACTGGTATTCCACCTATATTGTCTAAATCTAACATTACATATAATCCGCCTGGTCTCATGTTTGCAACATGAGGAGTACGTTTTCTTATCCGTTCAAAATCTTTCAAAGTTAATTTGATACCTATCTCTCTTGCTATTGCTAGCAAATGTAATATCGCATTTGTTGAACCACCTATCGCGTTAGCTAATGCAACTGCGTTTTCAAAAGACTCGAATGTCATTATGTCTTTTGGAACAATATTATTTTTGATCAATG
This sequence comes from Nitrososphaeraceae archaeon, assembly GCA_050043595.1. Classification (GTDB taxonomy): domain Archaea; phylum Thermoproteota; class Nitrososphaeria; order Nitrososphaerales; family Nitrososphaeraceae; genus TH1177. Next base: position 29,365 of record JBNAIF010000276.1, read on the forward strand.
TATTTATGGATTTGCCAGTTTCATAGCATATTTCCTGTCGTATTTTACTTTCTGCTGGTGGTGATGCGCTACCTGGCAATGACATCCCCAACGCTTCACTAATTGATGCCATAGTATTAGCTGTGTACATTCCACCACACGAACCAGCAGAAGGACACGCTACATTTTCTAATTCTAATAATTCTTGAAGATCCATCTTTCCTGTTTCAAACGAACCAACAGCTTCATACACATCTTGTACTGTCACTGATTTTCCATTCCAATTTCCTGGCATTATCGTTCCTCCGTAAACAAAAATAGACGGGAGATTTAATCGTGCCATACCCATTAAAGTTCCAGGAAGACTCTTGTCGCATCCAGATATACCTACCAAACCATCATATTGATGTGCTCTCATCATTATTTCAATAGAATCTGCAATTATTTCTCTACTAATTAATGAAGCTTTCATTCCTTCATGTCCCATAGCAATTGCATCAGATACCGCAATAGCTGTAAATTCTCTCGGTGTACAATTAGAATCAGATACACCTTTTTTTGCAAATTGTGCTAAATCACCCAAATGAACATTGCATGGAGTCGCTTCGTTACAAGTAGATGATACTCCTATTAATGGTCTGCCAAGATCGATATCGTTTAAACCCATTGCTTTATACATTGCTCTATGTGGAGCTCGAGAAGGACCTTCTATCGTTTTCCTACTAGGTAATTTCATTTTAAATATTATTAATCGTAAATATAATAAAGTTATTCAAAGGTCGCAGTAATTTTTATTCCATCAATTCCTTCTATTTTAAATATTGTTTCACACATTCCACATTCTATACTACCATTGGTAAGATCTGAAGTTGATATCTCATTATTTTGAAAAGAACATTTTGGACAGCTATATGTAAATTGTATATCGAAATTTTCTATTTCAACCGTTTCAGGCATTTAAAAATTAGCTATTCGTAGTCATATTTAAAATTGGCTATGTTATGTTATTAATAATTTCATATCTATTGTGAAAAAATAAATATTCTATTTAATATATCAAATTAACAATTGAGTGCTGCAAATTCTTGTGTATTTTGTTCTATTATAAATAGATCTCTTAATGCAGCAATAGTTTTTGATGGCAATTTCTTCCTTGCTATAATGGATAAATATCCAATTACTAACGGTCATGTTTTAGTTATTCCCAAAAATCATTATGATACTCTATTAGATATGAATAACGATGAAGTAGGAAAATTATATTCACTTGTAAGAGTGATATCTAAATCCGTTGTTAATTCATTTAATGCCAATGGTTTCAATATAGGTCAAAATAATGGTAAATGCGCTAATCAAATCGTTCCACATGTCCATGTGCATATAATACCTAGATTTAATAATGATAGTCCTGACGGAAAATGGCCTACTCGAACTGTTGCTAATGATAATGAATTAATACAACATTCTGATAAAATAAAGAAATTCTTAAATCATGACCTTTTATCAAAATTTTGATTAATTTAATGTAATTAATTAAAAATATATTTTTACTACTTTCCTCTAATTTCTTTGATTCCGCCAATATAGTTTTGTAACGCATCTGGAATTTCAATCCCATTTCTAGTTTGATAATTTTCCATTATTGCGACCAACGTTCTCTGGATTGCAACCAAAGTGCTATTTAATGTATGAACCAATTTTGTATTTTCATTAGTTTTATCTCTGTATCTAATCTTTAATCTTCTTGCTTGATAATCTGTACAATTCGAACACGATACAATTTCTCTAAATTTTTTTTGTGCAGGTAACCATGCTTCAATATCATATGTTTTTGAAGATATAATACCAGTATCAGAAGAACATAATAACATTACCCTATACGGAATACCAAGCTTTTGATAAAATTCTTCAGATATTTCCAGCATTCTTTCATGTTCTTTCCATGAATCTTCTGGTCTTGAATATACGAATTGTTCTACTTTATCAAAATGATGTACTCTAAATATTCCTTTCATATCCTTGCCATGAGCTCCAGCTTCTCTTCTAAAACATGGACTAAAGCCAGCGTATCTTATAGGTAATTGTCTACCTTCCAATATCTCATTCATATGCATGGATGCCATAGCGTGCTCTGACGTTCCTACCATGTAAAGATCTTCATCTTTTATTTTGTATATGACATTATTAAAGTCCTCCAGAATTACTGCTCCTTCCATAGCCTCTTTTCTTATCATGTACGGTGTTTGCAAAAGATTGTATCCTTTATTTGATAAATGATCGAATGCAAAATTAATCAAAGCTAAATTTAATCTAACTAATTCATTCTTTAGAAAATAAAATCTAGCACCAGATATTTTTGCTGCTCTTTCTAATTCTATTAGATCTAAATTTGTTCCTATATCTACATGATCTTTTGGAGGAAATTTTATCTTATCAATTTCTCCATATTTTCTTATCATTATATTTTCAGCTTCACTTGTACCTGAAGGTACTGAATCATGTAGCAAATTTGGAAGTTTCATCATTAATCCCATAAATTCTGATCTATTAGACAACATTTCTTTTTCATATTTTTTAATATGATCTCCAATTTCGATCATTGACGATAATTCGTAATTTATTGTTTCTTTGTTTCGTTTCTTGGTTGCAATTATTTTTGCTAATTTATTTTTTTTGTGTTTAAATTTTTGTAATTCTACTATAAGTTTTCTTCTATGTTTATCTAAATCTACTAATTCTTCAAGAGAAAATTCAACATTTCTTTTTCTCAACATAACTTGAATTTCATTAATATTTTCTTTCAATAATTTTGAATCTAGCATTAGTCGTTTATTACCTCTCTCGCTATTGATATGTGTTGTAATATCTCATCTATAGTATTTGTTACGGTTTCAATTTTACTACTTTCTATTTCAATTACTAGATATTCATTATTGTCATGCATTTCTAAAACTAATCCATGAGGGAAGTTAATATTATCTGGTTGTAATGCTCTCATAATAGATTTTCTTTCTATCAGTGACGAAAATTGTACTTCCAATTTCATCGAAATCTTTAATTTTTGCCTATTTTTTACTTCCAATTCTAATTTCTGAAATAAATTCTTCTATTTTTGTATATGTTATATTAAATAGAAGATATCCAAAACGTGATTGTGTTAATTTATTTACATATTTATTTATAACATTCTCAAATTTCAAATTATTATCACAATTACTTCCTCTACCATAATAAAATTTGTAATTACGATTATCTTTAGTTAAGGTTCTAACCATAATCAATTTTCTATTCAAAAAAACATCTTCACTTAATGATAATGATATTTCTTCTAATTGTTCCTCTTTTATTAAACCTTCTCCATTAATTATAACAAGATCGTGTTTATCTGTAATACGCCATCTTTCATTAAATATAGTTGAAATAATTTCCATAATTCTAGTTTTATATTCTATTATCATCTTCTCAATCTTATTAATAATTGCATTTTTATTTCCTACACAAGTTTCTATGGCCAATCCACTTTTTCCTTGATTGAGAGATGCAGAAATCACCTCATAAAACCCTCTTACAGTATATAATATAGTACTATCATCTTCTTCAATAAATGAATATATGTTACTAATTAAATTATTTGATATCAATTCTATATTTTCGTTATTGTTATAATTTGATGATAAAAATACAAATTTAATTATTGAATCTAATATAGCATTTTTATCTTGTTGAGAAATTTCATCAAATGTTTTCCATATGCCATTCCTATGTGTATTTATTCCTGAATTTTTTAAAACCTTTAAACAATTTTGTTTATTCCATGTTATTCCATGGATGTATGGAGTTGTATTAAATATTAATGCTTCATATAAAGGACTTTTATTGAAATTTGCGAATACAAAATCAATTTTTTTTTCTAAAATTCCTAACGAAAGTGCTTTAGATAAAATATTAGAATTTATTCCTACAAATGATTTCTTCTCACCAACATCCTGTCTTTCGGACATTGCTCCAACCATAGATAATCCACATAAAGTTTTATTTTTTTTATCTAGATATTCTGAAATTAAAAAAGCTAATCCAGATAAAGATATTTCATTTTTATCAATTATTCCATATAAATATGGATTAATAATGCTTGTAATTTCTTTTGTTTTTTCAATATTTTCGCTATTATTTATAATTATACATCTATCTTTAAATGATTTGTTAATCTTAGATATGTAATTATTATCGTGGTCTAAAAATAATTGGAAATCATGATTTTCTGAAGATATTTTTGAAATAACATCCGAATTTATATCATCAACTACTCTAATTGAAAATTTAGATCCTTTTCTTAATAATGCATATGCAAAAATACTGCTTGCTATTATACAATCCGTATTTTTTTTTGATATTATTATTATATTTTTTTCATTTTCTGAAATATTATCAATTTTTTCACTTGCAAATTTTAAAGATTGATATAAATCATTAGTAACCATTTAATTTTATTCTAATTGAGCTATTACAGCTGAATACTTCCATTTTTTTGGAATTTTATCATGTTTTTTATAGAATTTTGAAATCCTATGTATTTTCGATTCAATTAATTCAAGCGATCTGGTATTTCTATTATCTCCATTATGTATTTTCAAATGTCTTTGTAGCCCTAATGCTTTTTGCACTAGTTTATTCAAATCTTCTGGCATCGTTGGAGCAAGATCATTTTCTTCTAGAATTTGTGTAATTGACTTGCCTAAAACAGGTTTTACTAACGGAATACAATATTCATCTCTAAGTTTTAAACCAATTTCACTTGGTGAAAAACCATCTTTTGCTAATTTAATTATAATTTCTGAAATTTCTTTAGGTTTTATAGATATCCAGTTTGGTGCATCTTTAGTAGCAGGACGTGTAGAATGAGATTTTCCATGAGTGTGTGCATGAGTACGAGCCATAGTAATACGTATTTTTTTTTGGATCTCTTAAATGTTACTTAATTTTTAATTTATTATGATAAGAGTTAAATAATTGAATTGAAAATTTAAAAATAGTATGAATATGCAAAATATACTGATGATGACTGCTACAGTACTTGTATTAGGTACAGCATTTGCTATCATAGGTTCTCAACCTGCAATAGCACAATATGGTGTTGGTGAACAACCAGGTGCTGTAACATTAGAAGAATCATTAGCATTAGCAGAAGGTAAAGTAACTAATGCTGAACAAGCTGGTGCATATGGATCTGGTACTGCCATGGTTGGAGTTGGACTCAATGATACTGCAATATTTGTTGGCATTCTAGTAGCTATTTTTGGTGGTGTAGCTGCAGCATTCTTCATAGCGGGAAGAAGCCGAAAAAGAGAGCCAGCTAGATATTAATCCAATTTTTTATTTCTTTTATTATCCAATAATTTTATTTGATTTTATGTAAATACCACAATGTATATATCATAGACTTTAAATGCTATAATATATGGTAATGGATGCTATAACCAATATCGGTGCAATGATTAGTAACGGATTTACTAATCTAATTCAACAAATAGGTCCAAGCTACGATCCTTTGTTTTACGACGTAATGGTGTATATCTTCGGCACTATAATGTTCGCCGTATTCCTATTAGGAGTAATCTCATTTTGGTTACGAAGAAAAGGTCTCGGTGGAATGTCTGCAAAAGAGAAATGGTCTCAGGAATTAGAAAAATACTTCGAAAGGGAACAAATAGGTTTAATGCCAGACAGAGAGCATCACTGGTAAATTAATAAAATGGTTTGTTTCCAAACAAACCTTGTTTATCTTTTTTTATTTTCAAAAAGTTTTGTTAAAGCTTATAACATGTTAAAATAGATTTTTTGAACTTAATTATATTTTGAATAAAATACTTATTTAATTTAATTTTATCAGAAACGTGTTTATTTTAAATCCTCAAAATACTTTGTAAATACTACTCTTCTAAAATCTAAAAACAAAAAAATAAAAAAAGTTTTAAATTACTTGCCACGGTCTAGTTGCAAAAGTAACTCCCAATCCAGCACCAATTAGTATAACCTGATACCATACATTGCCCCACGGAACTGGTTTCAAGATTGGTTCTCCTGTAACTTGAACAGTTTGTCCTGGTCCTAGACCTGGTCCAACTGTAGCTACATTAAGCTGAGTATGAACGTGATATACTCCTGGTTCTAATGCTATAGCAGAAATTGAGTATGGTACAGTACCTTGTGGTGGGATATCAAATACGTTTCCTGGAGGATCTCTTGCTGTAAATTCCCATCTGTTTCCTGCATTAGTGGATTCACTAAACAAGGATATCCATGCTCTGAGTTCTCTATTGACTAGACTTTGTAATGTTCCTGTTACTGTAAGTTCTTGTCCTGTTTGTAATGTTTGAGCAGAAAATGCTTCATCTTGAATTCTTACGAATCTACTTTGAAGTTGTGCTTGTACACCATGACCATCTGCATCTTCAATCGGAATAAGAGCTATTGCTGATGACATTACTAAAACTAAACCTATAGTTATCGCTAAAGCAGTTTTCATCATTTTCGTATATTATGGGAACATGATTAACAAGGATATATGCTTTGCTGTTTTTAATTCAAAGAATAATAAAATATTTCAATTTATAATTTGGTTTGCAATATATTCTGATCTTTTATAATTTCATATATTTTATTTTTAGAGACTAACAAAATTAATTTGAATAGCAAACTTTAAAAAGGCATATTCAGACATTAATATTAAATGACATTACCAAAAGGATATAGTAGTGATGGAAGACGAATCGATGGTGGTGGAAGCCGTGATGAAATTGAACGTATGATTGGCCGTAGAGTCGAAAATATGAAAGGTGTATATGTTATGGGTTTTATCTTGTGTTGGATTGCAACAGCTGGTGGTGTTTATGTTGGAGTAACAGTATATCCATGGGCTTATCCTCTTCCTAGCGGAATATATGCATTATCCGTACTTACAGTCATTGAAGTTTTAGGCTTCATATGGATAATGAAAATCGCAGGAGAAAAACCAGTTCGTCCATAATTTTTTTATTATTTTATATTCTTCTTTATTTATTTCAAATAGTAATTTTTGAATAAAAAAATAAAATTTTATATACAACTTTACAGCGTAGGTTGTTAATGGTCTGGCTTCGACGTACAACGCACTATCTATTCATAGTAGTTGTCGCTGTAAATAGTACATTATTAACTATCAATGCAGGTGACTATATCTTCTACACTGATTGGGCTTGGACTTCCTTTGTAGTCTTTTCCATTTCTCAGTCTACTATGCTTGTGGTAGGAGCTATATACTATATGCTTTTCACAGGAGTACCAGGAACAGCAACATATTATGCTACCATTATGACAATCTATACATGGGTTGCAAAAGGTGCATGGTTTGCTTTAGGATATCCATATGACTTTATTGTAGTACCAGTTTGGATACCTTCGGCTATGTTATTGGACCTTACTTACTGGGCAACAAGACGAAACAAACATGCTGCGATATTAATCGGCGGAACACTAGTAGGAATGTCCTTACCAGTATTCAACATGATAAACTTGTTACTGGTTAAAGATCCGTTGGAGATGGCATTCAAATATCCTAGGCCGACATTGCCTCCGTATATGACACCAATAGAGCCTCAGGTCGGTAAGTTCTACAACAGTCCAGTAGCGTTAGGCGCTGGAGCAGGTGCCGTTCTGAGTGTGCCAATAGCTGCGCTGGGTGCAAAACTGAATACTTGGACATATAGATGGATGGCAGCCTGGAGTAAATGGGATTAAAAAAATCCTTCATTTTTTCTTTATATTTTTTTAAAAAAAATTAAAGTAATTATAATTTTATATATTATTAAACCAAATATTAGAAATAAAATATACTTATTGTATAATAATATCGCATTTGTTAACTTAATAAAAATTCACCACATTTTATAGAAATAATATTTCTATTCTATTATTGTAAAAGTATACAAAGGATTTAATTCAATTGTATACATGTACTAGATATAATCATCAAACTTTTTGTTTTTTTAAAAGAATACTGTTACTCTTGCCAAGAAAATATGTAAAAAGAGAATGAATTACAATGATTGTAGATATTCTATTTCTTTAGGTGTAACAATATACTTTATACTAGGTCGTCTCCAGAATATGTCTTTTCCTTAGTTAACAATGTCTTTATTTACTATTAATGTGTCTATTATATGATCAATACTCGAATAGGTAAGATCTTCATCGTTTTTAATTTGTTGTTTTGATGGATTATATTTAATATAATTTTTAATTTCGCTATTTATTCTAGTTTGATAAGCTGGAATATGATCGTTTTTATAAAAAACTCCTATTGGAATTTTATCATTCCATTCATTTGCTTTTTCCATAACTTGAGTAGCTATTTTGAAGTAATCTTCTTCATTTTGCAATATTCCATTATATTCAGTATTTTCTAATTTATATATCCTAGGAATTATTTTTCCAGTATCTGTATTTATGTTATCTAATCCTTGAAACCATTGCTTTGTATTAATATCATTATATGTTGGACACGGTTGTAATATATCTAAAAACGATAATCCTTTATGTTTTACAGCTTCTTGGATGAGATTTTTTAAATGTTTTATATCATATGCATAACCTCTTGCAATAAATGTAAACCCTGATACAAATGCTAATGTAATAGGATTAATTGCATTATTTACATTTGGTTGTGTAAGTGATTTTGTTTTCATTCCCAACTTTAATGTGGGTGAAGCCTGCCCTTTAGTTAGTCCATAAACACCATTATTAAATATAATATATGTCACGTCAATATTTCTTCTACCTGCATTAACAAAATGTCCAACTCCTATTCCTAATCCATCTCCATCTCCTCCTACTGCAATTACATTTAATTCAGGATTACAAAGTTTTGCTCCTTGTGCAAAAGGAAGAACACGACCATGTAACGTATGAATTCCATATGTATGAATAAAATGAGGTGTTTTACCCGAGCATCCTATGCCTGAAAAAATTGAAACATTATGTCTTGGTAACTGTAACTCTGATAATGCCATTTGAATAGCATTTAATATTCCAAAATCTCCACAACCTGGACACCAATCATTGTGAACCGTAGTTTTATAATCTGATGGATTAGATGCCATTTTTTAATACTATCCTTCTATTTAGTTGATGTTTATCTATACTTATACTTTTCAATACGTCATAAATTTCATTCATTGAAATCGGACGTCCATTATACTTTACTATTTCATAGTCAATTTCTGTCTTCAAATTCTGTTTTATTAATTGTGATAGTTGTGATGAATAATTCATCTCGATTGTTATAAGGGTTTTTGCATTATTGATCATTTTTTTGATTGTCTTAGTTGGGAATGGATTTAATAATCTAATTTGAATAAATCCAATTTTAATTCCATTATGTCTAAGATGATATAATGCATCTAAAATTGCTCCCTTGGTAGAACCCCAACTTATTATTACTATTTCTGAATTGGGGTAATATGATGATGCTTTGTCTTCTTCAGGAATTTTTTCTAATGCTACCAATAATTTATTCATTCTCTTATTCATCATATTTGTTCTCATTTCTGGATCTTCAGTAATATGACCTTCCTCATCATGTTCATCACCTGTATGCCAAAAAATTCCATCTTTTGTACCAATGGATGTTCTATATGAAATGGGATCATTACTAAGTTTGAAACGTTTAAAACTTGGATTTTTTTTAGATATTCTTTTCAAAAATTTTCCTCTCTCTATTTTAACCTCTTTAGTATCAAATTTTCTACAAGTTATTATGCTACTGGAAATCGCTTTATCTAACATATGAATAACCGGAACTTGATATATTTCTGCAAAATTAAAAACTTTAATCGTATCATAGAAGCTTTCTTCTATGTCTCCAGATGCAAAAACAATTCTTGGAAATTCACCATGACCTGCATGAATAGCAAATAATAAATCTCCCTGTTCGTGTCTTGTTGGCAAACCTGTAGAGGGGCCAGCTCTTTGATATAACGAAACAACCAGAGGTACTTCATTTATTCCAGACCAACCTAATGCTTCGGCCATCAATGAAAATCCTGGTCCAGATGTTGCGGTAGAAGTACGTACTCCAGTCAATGCTCCCCCTATTGCCATAGTTATAGCAGATATTTCGTCCTCTGTTTGCATTACAACTACTGATCCTTTTTTACCATCAATTTGATGTATTATTTGATTCGATTCCAATAATTCACTATCCTCGCTTGCAGGTGTTATTGGATAATATGTCTGAAATCTACATCCAGCTATTATTTTTCCTAATGCAGATGCTTGACTTCCTAGTATTAATATTAATTCATGTTTATCTTTTTCATGTCTATTTTTTTTTGGTATGTGTAATGAAGATACATTCATCTTTTTTGCATAATTATATGCAAAATCAGCTGCTTTTAAATTAATTTCAATGATATTTGATTTTGTTTTAAAAATATATTTTATTGCATTTCTAAGATGTTCGAGATTACACCCTAATATAGATAATGAAATAGATACAGCTATCACATTTATCATTCTCGCAAGCTTACTTAGTGATGGTTTTCCAATTTGTTCAGAAAATTCTTTTAATAATTGATTATATGGAATTCCACATAATTTAACTTTATTATTTTTTTCTACAAAATCTAATACATCTTGAATTGAGACATCTTTGTCAAATTTATTTAATATTTTTTTTATTTTATGTTGTTCTTCATAACTCATGGTATATATGTCATTTATAGTGGTGTTGATAATATTCGAATCAAATATTATGAGTCCATTATTTGATACCATATTAGCATGTCGAAATAATGTTTCTGCATCAAATGACACTAATATTTCAATTGAATCAACACTCGATCTAATTAATTTATTTGATGCTCTAACAGTAAAATAACTATGTTCTCCTTTGATGTTTGAATAAAATTCTCTCTTGCCAAAAATATATAATCCTGATTCTGCACATGCTCGTGAAAATATATTCGCAGCCGAATCAACTCCACTTCCTTGAGCCCCTCCTATTACCCAAGTAATTTCATTTATACTTTGTTTTTGCATGTAAAAAAATATTACACAAACTTTCTTTTAACGGTTTGTAATGATATTATCCACCACCAGTGGCTGCATCATGTAAACAACATTCACATGCATTACCTTCTCCACAATATGGACAAACACACATACACATTTCAATGGAATTTCCACAAGAATCACATAAATTTTCATCATCTGTGACTATCTTGTTATTATTCATTTTATTCATTTCTTATTATTATATTTTCTTATAAAAACATATTTGTAACATTTAATAAAAATAAATACAATAATAAAAAATATGGATAATTTTAAAGAATTTGAGGATGATTTAAAAGAAGAATATAATGAGTTTGAATTAATTGATGATAATTAATTAATTAATCCACATTAGATTAAATATGTCATAATTCTATTATTATAGTGTCATCACGAGATAAAGAATTTGATATAGTTTCTACAAAAATAAGATCACTGATATCTAATCTTGAATCAACTGGTATAAATATGCAAACTAAATTTATCAAAGAATCTGGCAATATCATTATTAATGTTTCTGATTTTAACTCTGAATTTACTAACGCCAAATTGGCAATAAATGAAATTCTTGAATTGTCTTATTCAATAGCAGAGCATCATCCATATTGGAATATTTTGTATAATACATGCGAAATTTTAAATCTAACATTGGAAAAATGGAATAATATTCTTAATGAATCAGACTTACAAGATTTAGAATGGCGTGCAAATGAGATCAAATACGCTTTAAAAAAATTAAAATGATAACTTTATTTACAAATAAATAATAAAACTTCTATAACTTAAATACTAAAATTTAATAATTTATTCAAGTCATGAAATGGTTTATAATTTTATTTTTTCTTACTTTATCATTTTTAATTTTTTTCAAATTTTTATATTCTGGTGATTCTTTTCCTTCATTCATTATTAATTATCCAAATAATTTAATCTCCAACAACGTTCTTGATACTTTTTCTATGAATGGATCGTTATTTTCTTTGATTTTTATAGATATTAACAAAGAACTATTTACTAATTCTAAGGACTTTAACATTGAGGATGAAATGAATGTCATAGATTTTCTCAGTCCAAATATTATGGATGTTTTACGTTCTAAAGAATCACAATTTCTTTTGTCTGAAATAATTCCAAATTCCAACCTTGACAACATTAAAAATAATGACATAAATAATATTATTATTTTTAACGGCACATGGTTTTTAGATGTTCGAAATGGTCAGATTTTTTTATTTGATATGTTACTTACAAAGATAACTAAGGACGGAATATCTAGAGATGTTCATAAGATAAATAATATGATTATTGATGAATCCCCTCCCATAAAATTAGTACCTGGAGATGTTACACTATTGAAAGGAAAGGCAGATCTTATTAATACTTACACTAATACGGTTACAAATATTGGTATTTTATTAATTTTACAAAAAGATATTATGTATGTTCTTCTTGAATCCAAATCATTAGATCAATTTTATAATGGACAACCAATATATGGTTCAGTTGATCAAACTTAATTAATCTATAAATTTTGTAACCATGTATATCCTGCTCAAATATATGTTATTAAAATCTGAAAAAAAGAACTCGTACAAGATCTTCTCAAGAATAATTTTTTCTTAAATTTAATGTATTCAACAAACATTTGAAGTTCAAAAATTTTCCATGATTTACCGAATATAATTTCTAAATTTGTTAATGTTTGATTCACAAAGATATTGTTTTTTTGTAAAGAACTTTTCATAAGTTTAATTCATTATTAAATTACATAGAATTAATGCTTGTATTAAAAATAGATCTTTTTACTTATTAATTTTCTTATATTAATATTTTTTTGACATAATTATTATATTATTTATTAATTTAAATTCAATTCATGCAATTATATTACATAATTAATTTTATATTCTTTAATAGAAACTAAATATATAAGATATTTTTAATCATTAGGTTGAATTTACATTAATTACATCTTACTTGTTATGTGTTATATAAAAACTAAAATTATATAGATGGTTAATGATATTTTAAATGCATGACTATATCTCTTGTGTCCAATGAATTGAATATGCGTGGTATTCAATTATCTGAAATTGAAGATAATGTTATTACAAAAGGCACTACGCTCGTTAAACGTGGATTCGCTCATATGCAAAAACACGGTGTTATTATGGATGTAACTACTGTAGAACAGGCACAAATAGCAGAAGATTCTGGTGCTGTTGCAGTTATGGTTTTAGATAAATTACCTTATGATGTAAGACAAGCAGGAGGTGTAGCAAGAACTGCTAGCATCAAAATTATTGAAAAAATAAAAGACGCAGTAACCATACCAATTATGGCTAAATGTAGAATAGGTCATACTTCAGAAGCCCAGGTATTGGAGACTATCGGCGTGGATATGATTGATGAGAGTGAGGTATTAACCCCTGCAGATGAAGAAAATCATATTTGGAAATGGGATTTTACAACACCATTTGTTAACGGTGCAAAAAACTTAGGAGAAGCTCTAAGAAGAATAGAAGAAGGAAGTTCAATGATACGTACTAAAGGTGAACCTGGTACGGGAAATATATGTGAAGCTGTTAGACATATAAAACATGTCAATTCTGATATCCAAAAACTTCAATCAATATATGCAAATAACGATGATCAAGAGTTGATTAAATTTGCACGAAATCTTCGAGTTTCTTATTCAATAGTTAAAGATACTGCAATGTCAGCAAAATTACCTGTAGTTAATTTTGCTGCCGGTGGAATATCTACACCTGCTGATGCTGCATTGGTTATGAATCAAGGATGTGATGGTGTTTTTGTTGGATCTGGAATATTTAAGGCCACCGATCCTACACAACGAGCTCGTTCAATTGTTTTAGCAACAACATATTATGATAATCCAAAAATTGTATTAGAAGCACAAAAATTAATAGATGAAAAAAAATCAATGTTAGGTTTAGATATGCAGACTCTTGAATTAAAAATGCAAGAACGAGGTCCTAAAATATGACCACATTCAATATAGGTGTACTAGGAATTCAAGGAGATATAGAAGAAAATATCATTTCTACACAAAAAGCATTAAACAAGTTAAACATGACAGGCAATATATTTCCTGTTAAATATTATCAAGATTTACTAAATCTTGATAGTTTGATTATTCCTGGTGGCGAAAGCACAGTAATAAGTTCATTACTTTCAATAGATAGTAAATTTCAAAATCTCTTGAAAGATAAAATTTCAGAAGGCATACCAGTATTAGGAACATGTGCGGGTATGATACTACTAGCTAAACATGCATATGATAAAATAACAGGTGATGTAAAATATCAATCACTTGATGTACTAGATGTAGTTGTAGAAAGAAATTCATTTGGCAGACAACATGATTCCTTCGAAGTTAATTTAGATATTCCTATGTTGGGAACAAATTATTTTAAAGGTATATTTATAAGAGCTCCAGTTGTCACAAAAATTGGAAATAAAGTAGATATAATTGCAAGTATTCACGATAAGATTGTTGCTGTTAAGCAAAATAATTTAATTGGAACTTCTTTTCATCCAGAATTATCTAATGATTTTAGATTTCATGAATTCTTAATAAAAGAAACTAAAAAGTTTAAGGAAAAATAAATACTTTGCGGGGGGTGGGATTTGAACCCACGAACCTCTTAAGGACGGGATCACCCATTTTTTTGCGATCTTAAGTCCCGCGTCTCCAAATTTTGAATTATTTGGCCAGGCTCTACAACCCCCGCATCTCCCAATTTTATTATCACTGATTATTTTTATATTATAATTAAACTTTAAGAATTTGAAAAAATTTATACATCTACTTTTTAAAAAGTTTTACATGTATTACGGAAATGGGACAGATCCAAATGGCAATAGAAACGGAACATCTTCATCATCATCATCTTCATCATCATCATCTTCATCATCATCATCTTCATCATCATCATCTCCACTCACAAAAATTTCTTCATCATCATCTCCACTCACAAAAATTTCTTCATCATCACTATCAGAATATATAATATAATCATTTATTTAAATATTT